>NZ_JBYRFX010000281.1:0-8638 GCF_057815775.1 Inquilinus sp. | reverse complement strand
CTGGGCCAAGCCCGATCTGGGCCAGCGCATCCGCGCCGAGCGAGGAACTGCCGGACACCAGCCGGCGCAGCGCCTCCAGCGGCGAGGGTGCGTGCGGCAGCCGCAGCACGGTCACCTTGGCGTCGGGGGCCAGGCCGATCGCCTGGCGGGCGATCACCATGGCGGCGTCGAGGCCGCCGAGCTTGTCGACCAGGCCGTTCTTCGCCGCCTCGGTGCCCAGCCAGACCCGGCCCTGGGCGATGGCGTCGACCGCCTTGGGGTCCATGCTGCGGCCCTTGGCCACCAGCTGCAGGAAGGCGTCGTAGCCGGCATCGACGCCGGCCTCGAACCGGGGCTTCTCGCTGGCATCGAACGGCGCGTTGATGGTCCAGATGCCGGCGTTGCGGCCGCGCTGCACCGAGCCCCAGTTGATGCCGACCTTCTTCCACAGTGCCTGCAGCACGGGCTTGCCGGCGAAGATGCCGATCGACCCGGTCAGGGTCGACGGCTCGGCCACGATCGCCTTGGCCTGGGCCGCGATCCAGTAGCCGCCGGAGGCCGCGGTCTCGCCCATCGACACCACGATCGGCTTGTTGCTGTCGCGCGCCCGCTGCACCGACCGGCCGATCAGGGCGGAGGCGACGACCGAGCCGCCGGGGCTGTCGATGCGCAGCACGATCGCCTTGATCGTGCTGTCCGCGACCGCGTCGTCGATGGTCCGGGCCAGGTCGCGGCCGACGATCTCGTGCTCCAGGCTGCCGTCGCTGCGCTCGTCGACGATCGTGCCGGTGGCGTAGACCACGGCGACCACCGGCTGGTCCGACTTGGCGCTCGGCTCGGTCGCGGCCAGGTAGTCGCGGGCGGCCACCTCGGTCAGCTTGCGCCCGGTCCGGGTGTTGACCAGATCCTCGACCTGGTCCCAATAGACCAGCTTGTCGACCAGCTTGGCGTCGATCGCCTCCTTGGCGGTGTAGGGGCCGCCATCGATCAGGCGCTTGACCTCGTCGGGCGGCAGGGCGCGGCCCTGGGCGATGCCGGCGACCAGCTGGTCGTACAGCCCCTGGGCCATGGCCTCGTTCATCGCCCGGCTGGCCGGGGTGAAATCGCGCTCGGTGAAGGTCTCCGGCGCGGATTTGTACTGGCCGCGCTTGCTGACCTCGGGCTGCACCCCGACCGTGTCCAGCAGGTCGCGGACGAACGGCACCTCGATGGTGATGCCGGTCAGGCCGACGCCGCCCTGCGGCATCATCAGGGTCTGGTCGAAGCCGGCGGTGAGAAAGACGGCAACGTTGCCCGGACCACCGCTGCCGAGGTCGTCGGCGTGGGCGACGGTCAGCTTGCCGGCCCGCCGCGCCCGGTCGACCGCGTCGCGCAGCTCCTGCGCCGAGGCCAGCGGCACCGAATCCGACGCCACCCGGGCGACGATGGCGCCGATTCGCGGGTCGGCGGTGGCGCGGTCGATCGCATCGATGGTCTGGTGCAGCGTCAGCGGGCTCTCGGTCAGGCTGAATCGGCCTGCCGGGATCGTGTCCGGCGCCCCCTTGCGCAGGTCGAGCACCAATGCGAGGTCGCCCTTCGGCAGCTGCGGCGACCGGTTGGCCGCGTACCAGGTCAGGCCGCCGACGGCGACGATCAGCAGCAGGAACAGCACGCCGAAGATGATGAGGATGGCGCGGATGAAGCGGCCCATGATGTGTCCTGCCCTGGGGTCAGCGGTTCATCGCGTGATAGTCGCGGTTGGGCATCATGTCGACGCCGGATGCGACCCGGTTCGACATGTTGAAGAACCCGGCCACGTCGCAGATGTCGAAAATGTCTTCGTCGGTGAAGCCCTGGTCGCGTAGCGCCGCGCGCTCGGCATCGCCGACGCGGTGCGGCTCGGTGGTCAGCGTCCAGGCGAAATCCAGCATGGCGCGGTGGCGCGGCGTCAGCCGGGCGACGCGGTGGTTGAAGGCCAGCATCTCGCCCAGCTCAGGGTCATCCGACAGTTTGCGCACCGCTTGGCCGTGCGCCACGAGGCAGTAATAGCAGCGGTTGGCGGAGGAGACGGTGACGGCGATCATCTCCCGCTCCAGCTTCGACAGGCCGCTGTCGCCCAGCATCAGCTCGTTGTAGGTCGCGATGAAGTTGCGCAGCTTCTTCGGCCGCAGGCTGTAGGCGCGGATCACGTTCGGCACCAAGCCCAGCTTCTCCAGGCATTTGGCGTAATAGGCCTTGAGGTCGTCGTCCAGCACCGCCTCGTCCGGAACCGGGAAGGCCATCACATGGTCGGGCTGCGGCACGAATCGTCTCCTAATCCTTCGCTCCGCATCGCGGTGCCGCGCCACCTTAGCAGGCAGCCACGCCGCGGTCGAACCCGTGCGGCATCCCACTTTGCGGCCCATCAGAAACAAGATTTCGGTGTCACGAATCAAAGGATTCGCATTGAAAGAATCAAGATTCAGGAGCGAAATCGTCATCATTCCGGGTTGAAGCTTCCATATTCTTGCAAGGGGGCGACTCATGGCGGTCATCAACGGCGACGATCTCGACAACATCCTGACGGGCACAGCCACCGCGGATTTTATTGCCGGGAATGGCGGCAATGACCAACTGTCCGGGGGCGGCGGCGATGATGATCTCTATGGCGGCGACGGCGATGACCATGTTTCCGGCGATGCCGGCAACGACTTGATCGACGGTGGTGCAGGCCGGGATGTCCTCGCCGGCGGCGCCGGCGATGATACGATCTATGTCGGTCGCGGCGACGGTGACGTGGCCACTGGCGGCGACGGCGACGACGCCATCTACATCACAGGTGGCGGTACCGGTGAAGTGGCGGATGGCGGTGCCGGCATCGATCTCTTCCATCTGGAGATCAGCGCCCTTGCGACGCCGATCACGATCTCGATGGCCGATCCTGATGTCGAACAGGTGCTGGCGGACGGGACCCGGCTCATCGGGTTCGAGAGGCTCGAGGTGCGGGGTGGCCTGGGAGGCGACGTCCTCACCGGGGGCGATCTCGACGATGTTCTCCGTGGCGGCGGCGGTGACGATACGATCCAGGGCGGCGGTGCCTTCGACTCGCTCTGGGGCGATGCGGGCAACGACATCATCGACGGGGGCGCGGCATCTGATGAGCTTCTGGGAGGCACCGGAAACGACCGGCTTGATGGCGGCAGCGGCGACGACGTGCTCCGTGGCGAAGCCGGTGATGACGAACTCCATGGCGGCGACGGCAATGACAGTCTCTCCGGCAGCGAATCGGCCGGCGAAGGGGGCCACGACATCCTCTATGGCGATGCCGGCGACGACACCCTGCTGGGCGGAACGGACCCGATCGAGCTGCATGGCGGCACCGGCGACGACGCCTATCTGATCGTGCGGTTCGGGGCCGTCATCGTCGAGGCGGCGGGCGAGGGCACTGACACCGTCTATACGACCGTCTCCTTCCGCCTGCCCGACAATGTCGAGAATCTGGTGCTGAACGATGCCCCGCGCGACGGGGCGCGCGGCGTCGGCAACGCGCTCGACAACATCATCAGCGTCGACAGCGGCCAGGGCAAGGATGTGCTGCTGTACGGCGCCGCCGGTGACGACACGCTCCACGGTGGCCGGGGCAGCGATTATCTCGACGGTGGGACCGGCGCCGACAGGATGGACGGTGGCGCCGGCAACGACACCTATGTCGTCGGCGAACGCGGCGATATCGTGACCGAATTGCCGGATCAGGGCACGGACATGGTCCGTTCCGCCATCTCCTATCATCTCGGCGACAACGTCGAGAACCTGGTCCTGTTCGGCAGGGGCGCGGCCGCCGGCACCGGCAACACCCTGGACAATGTGCTGACCGGCAACGGCGCGGCCAATGTCCTGACCG
This sequence comes from Inquilinus sp., assembly GCF_057815775.1. Lineage (NCBI taxonomy): Bacteria > Pseudomonadati > Pseudomonadota > Alphaproteobacteria > Rhodospirillales > Rhodospirillaceae > Inquilinus > Inquilinus sp. Next base: position 4,800 of record NZ_JBYRFX010000281.1, on the reverse strand, counting down.
GTGGCCACGGGGCGGATACCTTCGTCTTCGACACGGCGCTGAGCGACAGCAATGTCGACCGCATCACCGATTTCGCGCCCGGCGTCGACACCATCCGGCTCGATCCATTGATCTTCACCGGCGTGTCGCCCGGCACGCTTTCGCCCGCCGCCTTCGCCCTCGGGACGGTGGCGCAGGATGCGGACGATCGGATCCTTTACGACTCGGCCACTGGTGCGTTGCGCTACGATCCCGACGGTGCCGGCGGCCACGACGCCCAGCTGTTCGCGACCGTGACCCCGGGCATCGCGCTCTCGGCGGCTGATTTCCTGGTCGGCTAAGGCCCGATCACGGCCGGCGGCTCGGCGCCCATGGCGCAGGAATCGAGGCCCTGCAGCGCCTGAGCCAGGTCGACGGTGCTGACATCGATCGTCTCGCCCGGCACCGGCCGGCCGCCGCGGATGGCGGTGAAGTGCAGGCCCATATCCTCGGCGGCCAGCTGGGCCTGCAGCGCCGGCGTGTCCTCCAGAGTGAAGCGCCAGGTCGGGGCGCCCGGCGACGTCACCGGGACCGCGACGGCCTTGCCATCCAGCTCCAGCTGCGCCGTGCCGTCCGCCGGGTCGAAGCGGCGGCCGGTATAGGCCAGCACCGGGGCCGAGACGATGATCTCGATCCGGCCCTGGTCGTCGCGCCGGATCCAGTTGGTCTGGTCGGTCTGGCCGTCATAGCGCAGGAAGCAGACATTGCCCGGCAGCCGGAACAGGCCGAGATCGCTGGTCTCGGGCGAATAGTCGAGCAGATGCCCGGCCTGCGGCAGGACCGCCACCCTGGCGAGCGCCTGCATCGCATTGTGCAGGGCGTCCAGCACGCCCGAACCCGGCGCGCCCGACACCGACAGCATCATGATGATCGCCCAGTGCCAGATCGACAGCGCGCCCATCGCCTGCTCCATCAGTGCCGAGACGACGGCAGGATTTCACGGCCGCATCCCGGGCTCAAGCGCCCGGAACGGCGACCGGTCCCGTCAGCCCTCGCCGAGGGCCGCCTTCTGCAGCGCCGCCAATTCCGCCGTGCCCTTCTCGGCCAGCGCCATCAGCGCGTCGAATTCGGCCCGGGTGAAGGGAGTCTGTTCCGCTGTCGCCTGGATCTCGACCAGCCCGCCCTTGCCGGTGATGACGAAATTGGCGTCGGCCTGGGCGCTGGAATCCTCGGCATAGTCCAGGTCCAGCACCGCCTGGCCCTGGTGCAGGCCGCAGGAGATGGCGGCGACGCTGTCGATCAGCGGCAGCGTCTTCAGCTTGCGGACCTTGGCGACATGGCGCAGCGCCAGCACCAGCGCGACATAGCCGCCGGTGATCGCGGCGGTGCGGGTGCCGCCATCGGCCTGCAGCACGTCGCAATCGACCTTGACCTGGACCTCGCCCAGCGCTTTCAGGTCGGTGACGGCGCGCAGCGACCGGCCGATCAGACGCTGGATCTCCTGGGTGCGGCCGGTCTGCTTGCCGCGTGCGGCCTCGCGGTCGGTGCGCTGGTCGGTGGCGCGCGGCAGCATGCCGTACTCCGCCGTGACCCAGCCCTTGCCGCCATTTTTCAGCCAGGACGGGACGCGATCGTCGACCGAGGCGGTGCACAGCACATGGGTGTCGCCGAACTTCACCAGGCACGAGCCTTCGGCGTATTTGTTGACGTCGGTCTCGAGGCTGATGGCGCGCAGGGCATCGATGGCGCGTCCGGACGGTCGCATGGGATGGCTTTCTGTTTCTCCGCGAAGGACGCGCACGCTATCCTTGGCGGTCCTGCCCGTAAAGCCCGGGGTTTGATTCGGGTGGAATGGCCCCTACATAGCGTGGCGAAGGCCATGAACATGTTGAATGATCCGACCACCCGATCCAGCGGCCAGGCGTTCCGGGACCTCGACGAGCGATCCCGGGAGATCTTCCGGCTGATCGTCGATGCCTATGTCCAGTCCGGCGAGCCGGTGGGCAGCCGCACGCTGTCGCGCCGGCTCGGCGTCTCGCTGTCGCCGGCCACCATCCGCAACGTGATGTCCGATCTCGAGGATGCCGGGCTGCTCTATGCGCCGCACACCTCGGCCGGGCGGCTGCCGACCGATGCCGGCCTGCGGCTGTTCGTGCATGGGCTGATGCAGCTCGGCGATGTCGGCGAGAGCGAGCGTGCCTCGATCGATGCGCAATGCGCCCAGGCCGGCCGTGGCGTCTCCGAGATGCTGGAGGAGGCGACGTCGGCGCTGTCGGGTCTGTCCGCCTGTGCCGGGCTGGTGCTGTCGCCGAAGGCCGACCGGCCGCTGAAGCACATCGAATTCGTGAACCTGTCGCCGGGCCGCGCCCTGGTCGTGCTGGTCACCGAAGACGGCATGGTCGAGAATCGCGTGCTCGACGTGCCGCTGGGCCTGCCGGCCTCGACCTTCGTCCACGTCACCAACTACCTCAACGCACGCATCGTCGGTCGCACCATCGGCGAGGCCCGCTCCGAGGTCTTGGGCGAGATCGAGGCGCAGCGCAGCCAGCTCGACAGCCTGTCGGCCAAGGTGGTCGCGGCCGGCCTTGCCACCTGGAGCGGCGGCGGGGGCGGGACGCTGATCGTCAAGGGCCAGTCGCGGCTGCTGAACGACGTCACCGCGCTGGACGATCTGGACCGCATCCGCAGCCTGTTCCAGACGCTTGAGACCAAGGAATCGATGCTGAAGATGCTCGACGCGGCCAATGCCGCGGAAGGCGTGCAGATTTTCATCGGCGCCGAGAACGGGCTGTTCAGCCACACCGGCTGCTCGATGATCATTGCCCCGTACAAGGGGGGCGACCAGCGCGTGGTCGGCGCGATCGGCGTGATCGGGCCGACGCGGCTGAACTATGCGCGTATCATCCCGATGGTGGACTACACCGCGAAGATGATAGGCCGTCTCCTCCGGACCAACGAGACCACGAACCAGGTAGCATGATGCAGAATACGATGTCCGCCGAGCCCCGCCCGGACGCGTCGGAGCCGGAGAACGAGGCCCTCGGGCCCGAGGTCGAGGGTGTCGCCGAGGCTGAAGCCGGACTCGAGGGCGACGCCGCGCTGGCCGAGGCGCTGGACCGCGTCGCGGCACTCGAGGCCGAGAATGCCAAGCTGAAGGACCAGGCGCTGCGCGCCCTGGCCGAGACGGAGAACATCCGCCGCCGGTCGGAGCGTGAGCGCGAGGACACGGCGAAATACGCCATCTCGGGCTTCGCCAAGTCGCTGCTGGATGCCGCCGACAACCTGCACCGTGCCATCGAGGCGGTGCCGGCCGGGGCGGTGGAGGCCGATGCGGCGCTGAAGACCCTGGTCGACGGCGTTGCTGCCACCGAGCGCCAGTTGCTGGCCGCCTTCGAGCGCAACGGCATCAGCCGGATCGAGCCGGTGGGCGAGGCGTTCGACCCGAATTTCCACCAGGCGATGTTCGAGCTGCCGGGCACCGGCAAGCCGGCCGGCACCATCATCCAGGTGATGCAGCCCGGCTATGTCCTGCAGGGCCGTCTGCTGCGCCCGGCCATGGTCGGCGTGGCCAAGGGGGAATGATGCGCCGTCTCACCCTGGTTGCGGCCCTGGTCGCGGTGGCGTCCCTGGCCGCGGCCTGCGACCGGTCGTCGGACAAGCCGGCCCGCGGGGCCTATGTCGGCGGCGGTGCAGGCGTGTCGGTTCCGTCCTGAGGCGCGCCCGGCCGCTGGGCCGCCATGCCGCAGGCCGGGCGACACGAAACTGTCACCGGTCTCACGTAGCTTCGCCGTCCCCGCATTGTCGCGGTATCCTGTGGCGTGCTGCGCAAGGCGTGTGAATGGCCGGTCCGATCTATCGTCATCTGCTGGGAATCGGGGCGATCGCCGTCTTGGTGATCGCCCTTCTGTTTCTCTCGGCCGGGGCGGGCGGGATCGGTGTCTGGCTGGCGGCGGCCGGCATCCTGGCGGTGGTTGCCGTCGCTGGCGTGTTCGCCTGGCGCCTGCTGCATGACCTCGACCTGCTGCGCCGTCATATCGAGGTGATGGCGGCCGAGGCGCAGGACGCGCCCCGGCGGCCGACCACCGAGATCGGCCAGGTGCTGTTCATGCATCTGCTGCGGCTGCAGCGCCACGCCCGCAGCCGCGAACGCATCCTGGCGGTGGAACTGCAGACCGCGTCGGAGATCCTGGAGGCGCAGGAAGACCCGATCCTGGTCCTGTCCGGCGACCGCAGCGTGCTGCGCGCCAACGACGCCGCTGGGCGGCTGTTCGGCGACCGGCTGCTGGGCCGTGACCTGGCCGATGCGATCCGCCATCCGGAGATCGTGGCGGCGGTCGACGCCGTCCTCGCGGGTGGGGCGGTGCAGACCGTGTCCCTGAACCTTCCGGTGCCGATCGAGCGCGAATTCGAGGTGCGGATCCAGCGCTTCGAGCGCCGGGCCGACGCGGCACAGCCGGAGGCCGGCCCGCGCGAGCCGGGCAGCGGGCCCGAGCCGGCGCTGCTGGTCACCCTCTACGATCTCACCATCCCCAAGCGCATCGAACAGATGCGGGCCGATTTCGTGGCCAATGCCAGCCATGAGCTGCGCACGCCGCTGTCCAGCCTGATGGGCTTCATCGAGACGCTGCGCGGGCCAGCCCGCGACGATGCGGCGGCGCATGACCGGTTCCTCGGCATCATGCAGGCGCAGGCCGAGCGCATGTCGCGGCTGGTCAACGACCTGCTGTCGCTGTCGCGGATCGAGCTCGACGAGCATGTGCCGCCGACCGGGCGGGTGACGATCGGCCCGCTGCTGCAGGCGGTGGCCGACGCGCTGGAGCTGAAGGCCCAGCGCAAGAACCA
>NZ_JBYRFX010000280.1:0-2679 GCF_057815775.1 Inquilinus sp. | reverse complement strand
CGCTGCAGCCGCTGCTTGAGATAGTTGACCGTGGCGACGTTGCCCGGCGTGCCCGCGGCGCGGGTGCCGCCATTGGCGTTGGCGATCGACTGCAAGGCGTTGAGATGCACGCGGATGCCCGGGATGGTGACCGCCCGCTGCAGGTCGAGGCTCATCAGCGCGGTGATCAGGTCACCGAGCGGATTACCGAGCGGGTTCACCTGGGCCGAGGCGTTGGTCGCCGTGGCGGCGAAGGATGAAGACAAAGGCATGGCGAGGACGGACGCCAGCAAGGCGGCCGCCAGATGACGCACTTTCAAGATAGTCCCCCTTCGTTTCGTTGCGGTGGGGCTTTTCTTTTTGCCGCCGGCTCGCACCGAATGGCCTCTCGTCCGGCCAGCCCCCACTTACCGGCACTCTCCGGCAGCATGAAGAGAAACGTCAACAGATTTAGTCCATTTCATTTTATGTATCTTTAAGCAAACTTGTTGCGAGGCCGGCCTGTCCTTGCGAACCCTTTGACAGCCCGAATCTTCCCTTTCTAATGCCAGACAAATGGCGGCTTGCAGGCCACCTTCACTGAATAACGATTTATGCGTCCGTGAGGGATCAGCCGAAATACCGCGCCCAGATTTCAGCCACATCGGGATCGGCCAGCAGGCGGGCCCACAGCGTGCTGAGCGGGGTCATCTCGTCCCGGAAATCGTACCAGGTCAGCAGCAACAACAGGTACAGGTCGGCGGCGCTGCGGCGGTCGCCGAGCAGGAACGGCCCGGGGTCGAGCGCATCGGCGATCAGCGCCCAGTAGCGGTCGGCGGCGCGGTCGGCCGCTTCCTCCACCCCCGGCGCCGCGGCCGGATCGGTGGTGTAGCGTTCCGGGTGGGCCTGGCGCAGCACGGCGCCGTACAGGTTGACCGCCGCGAACAGCAGCCAGCGGTCGCACCGGGCGCGGTCGGCGGTGCCGGGCGGCGGCGCCAGCCCGGCCTGCGGGAAGGCGTCGACCAGATGCAGCAGCATCGCCGCCGATTCGGTCAGCACCGTGCCGTCCGGCAGCACCAGGGTCGGCACCTCGCCCATCGGGTTCAGGCGGAGATAGTCCGGCTGACGATGTTCGCCTGCCGAACGGTCGACCAGGATCCGCTCGCAGGACACGCCGGCCAGGTGCATCACGACATCAGGGGCGAAGGCGCCGGTGTCCCTGCTCCAGTACAGCCTGTACATTGCCTGCCTCCCTCAAATCCCGGAGCGGGATCATCGCCCGGCCCGGCGAGCGAAACCAGCGGGTCGCGGCGGGCCGTAACGACGACCTGCCCGGATCGGGAAATGCTGCGTTGCAGCGACTCGGTTGCCCCTTGCGCGACAGGTGCTATTGTGCCGCCCGTTTCGCGGGCCGCCTCAGGCGCCGCGCTCTCACCCAGGACGGACGGTCCATGAACATCCACGAATATCAGGCGAAGGCGCTGTTGGGGCGGTACGGGGTCCCGGTGCCGCGCGGCGGGGTGGCGTACACGCCGGAGGAGGCGGTTCGCGTGGCGGAGGGGCTTGGCGGCGGCGTGTTCGTCGTGAAGTCGCAGATCCATGCGGGCGGCCGGGGCAAGGGCCATTTCAAGGAGGATCCGTCCGGCAAGGGCGGCGTCCGGGTGGTGAAGTCGCTGGAAGATGTGGCGGCGAATGCGGCGGCGATGCTGGGCCGGACGCTGGTGACGGTGCAGACGGGTCCTGCGGGCAAGGAGGTCGGCCGGGTCTATATCGAGGAAGGCTGCGACATCGCGCGTGAGCTGTATCTGTCGCTGCTGGTCGATCGCAAGAGCGGCCGGGTGACGGCGATCGCGTCGACCGAAGGCGGCATGGCGATCGAGGAGGTGGCGGAAGCCACGCCGGAGAAGATCCAGACCATCGCGATCGACCCGGCGACGGGTCTGTCGGACTTCCACGCCCGCAAGGTGGCCTTCGGGCTGGGCCTGGAGGGCAAGCAGGTCGGCGCCGCGGTCAGCTTCCTGAAGGGGCTGTACAAGGCGTTCACCGAGCTGGACGCGGCGATGCTGGAGATCAACCCGCTGGTGGTGACCGGGGCCGGGCAGATCATCGCGCTCGACGCCAAGATGGGCTTCGACGACAACGCGCTGTTCCGCCACAAGGAGATCGAGGAGCTGCGCGACGAGAGCGAGCAGGACCCGACCGAGACGGCGGCGGAGAAGGCGTCGCTGAACTACGTCAAGCTGGACGGCAACATCGGCTGCATGGTCAACGGCGCCGGGCTGGCGATGGCGACGATGGACATCATCAAGCTGGAAGGCGGCGAGCCGGCCAATTTCCTGGATGTCGGCGGCGGGGCCACGCGCGAGCGGGTGACCACGGCGTTCAAGCTGATCCTGTCGGACCCGAATGTCGAAGGCATCCTGGTCAACATTTTCGGCGGCATCATGCGCTGCGACGTGATCGCCGAGGGCGTGATCGAGGCGGCGCGCGAGGTGGCGCTGCACGTGCCGCTGGTGGTGCGTCTGGAAGGAACCAATGTCGAGCGCGGCAAGCAGATCCTGGCCGAGAGCGGGCTGCCGATCCTGTCGGCCGACGACCTCGGCGATGCCGCGACCAAGATCGTCCGTGCCGTGAAGGAGGCCGCATAATGGCCGTGCTCGTCGACAAATCCACCAAGGTGCTCTGCCAGGGCTTCACCGGGGCCCAGGGCACGTTCCATTC
>NZ_JBYRFX010000279.1:0-9578 GCF_057815775.1 Inquilinus sp. | reverse complement strand
GTCGTAGAAGTCGTCGGGCAGGGTCGAGACCGGCACCAGCCCGTCGGCACCCGATTCGTCCAGCTTCACGAACAGGCCGAACTTGGCGACGCCGCCGATGCGGCCGGGCAGGATCGCGCCGATCCGGTCCGACAGCCAGCTGGCGAGGTAGCGGTCGATCGCGTCGCGCTCGGCCTGGGCGGCGCGGCGCTCGGTCACCGAGATGTGGGTGCCGATCTCCTCCAGCCGCGACAGCTCCTCCTCGGTCGCGCCGTCGTCGCCGAGATGCAGCAGCCGGATCAGGCCGCGATGCACCGTCAGGTCGGCATAGCGCCGGATCGGCGAGGTGAAATGGGCATAGCGCGGCAGGGCCAGGCCGAAATGGCCGAGATTGTCCGGGCTGTAGGCCGCCTGGGCCTGGGCCCGCAGCACCATCTCGTTGACCATCGCCTCCTCGGGCCGGCCCGCGGCCCGCTCCAGGATCTGGCCGAACACCCGCGGCCGGATCACCTGGCCGAGCGACAGGGTGTAGCCGAGCGGGGTCAGGAACTCCTTCAGGGATTCGAGCCGGGCCCGGTCGGGCTGGTCATGCACGCGGTACAGCGCGGGCAGGGACTTGTCGCTCAGCGTCTCGGCGGCCGCGACATTGGCCGCGATCATGAACTCCTCGATCAGCTTGTGGCTGTCGAGGCGCGGCCGGATGCCGATCGAATCGACCCGGCCATCCTCGCCGAGATGGACCTTGCGCTCGGGCAGGTCGAGCTCCAGCGTGCCGCGCTTGGCCCGCGCCGCCAGCAGCACTTGATAGGCGCCGAATAGTGGGGCGATCACCGTGTCCACCAGCGGGCCGGTGGTGTCGTCCGGCTGGCCGTCGCGGGCGGCCTGCACCTGCTCATAGGTCAGCCGGGCGGAGGACCGCATCAGCCCGCGGCGGAAGCGGTGCCGCTTCAGCTGGCCGTGCTCGTCGATCCACAGATCGGCGGCCAGGCAGGCGCGATCCTCGTTCGGCCGCAGCGAGCACAGCCCGTTCGACAGCGCCTCCGGCAGCATCGGCACGACGCGGTCGGGGAAATAGCAGGAATTGCCGCGCTCGAAGGCGTCGCGATCCAGCGGCGACCCCGGCGGCACGTAATGCGCGACATCGGCGATGGCGACGATCAGGTGCCAGCCGCCCTGCCGGTCCGGGTCCGGTTCGGCCCACACCGCGTCGTCGAAATCGCGGGCATCGGCGCCGTCGATGGTGACCAGCGGGATCTGGCGCAGATCGACCCGGTCGCCGAGAGCAGCCGGTTCGGCGGCCTCCGCCTGGGCCAGCGCCTTCGGCCGGAACTCGGTCGGGATGCCGGCGGCGTGGATCGCGATCAGGCTGATCGAGCGCGGATTCTCGGCATCGCCATGGCGACCGGTGATGATGGTGCGGCGCGGCCCCAGCCGGTCGGAGGCCTCGACCAGCCCTTCGACCAGCTCGCCATCCTGGGCGCCGGCGGTATCGCCCTCGCGCACCGTCCAGGTGTCGCGGGCGCGCTTGTCGACCGGCACGATCCGGGCCTGGCCGTCACGGCCGCGGCGGAACACGCCGACGACGCGGACATCGGCCTGGTTCTCCAGCCGGCGCATGGTCCGGCCGGTCCAGCTGCCGTCCTCGTTCTCCTCCAGCCGCGACAGCACCCGGTCGCCGACGGCCAGCGCGCCCTGGCCGCGGCCCTCGGCCGCCATGGTGATGCGCGGTGGCGGCTCGTCTTCCTCCCAGCGCGCCGGCAAGGCCACGGCCTCGCCCTCGGCATCGATCGCGACGATGCGCAGCACGGCGACGCCGGGCAGTGCCGCGCCGGGCACCCGCATGCGGCGGCCGCGACGCTTCTCCAGTTGGCCGCCCTCGGCCATCTCCTGCAGCAGCTCCTTCAGCCGCACCCGGTCGTCGCCGGTGACATGGAAGGCGCGGGCGATCTCGCGCTTGCCGACCGTGTCCTCGCGCGACTGCAGGAACTCGACGATCTGCTCACGCGTCGGGAACGGCTTGGCCGCCTTCTTGCCCTTGCCCAGCGGGGTCTTGGCCGGGATGACGGTGTTGCGGATCTTCTTCCGCTTGATCGGCCTGCGGACGGGCGGCTTCCTGTTCGGGGGCTCGTTCACTCGGCGGCCTTGGTCTTGCGCGCCGATGCCGCCGGCTTTTTGGCGGCGGACTTCGCCTTGGCCGGAGCCTTCTTGGCCGCGGCCGCCTTCGGTGCCGCCGCCGGCTTGGCGGCGGACCGTCCGCCGCGACCGCCCTTGACGGGGCCCTTGGCCGCCTTGGCGGCCAGCCAGACCACCGCCTGGTCGACCGTCACCGCCTCGGGCTCGACGCCCCGCGGCAGCGAGGCCATGACCTTGCCGTGCCGGACATAGGGGCCATAGCGGCCGGCGAAGACCTTGATGACCTCGCCACCTTCGGGATGCGGCCCGACGTCACGCAGCGGCTCGGCACTCGCCCGCGCCTTGGCGTTGTCGGCGGCCAGCAGGTCGACGGCCCGGTTCATGCCGATCTTCAGCACATCCTCTTCCGGCGGCAGGTTCTTGTACTTGTCGCCATGCTTCAGATAGGGGCCGTAGCGGCCGATGCCGGCCAGGATCGCCTCGCCCGTCTCCGGGTGCTTGCCGATCTCACGCGGCAGCGACAGCAGCGACAGCGCCTCCTCCAGCGTCATCGCCATCGGGTCCTGGGCCTTGGTCAGCGACGCGCGTTTCGGCTTCTCGCCCTTCTCCGCCTCGTCCTTGGGGCCGAGCTGGGCATAGATGCCGTAGGGGCCCTTGCGGATCGACACCGGCAGGCCGGTCTGCGGGTCGTCGCCCAGCAGGCGCGGCAGGGCCGATTCCTCGGCGCTGCCCTCTTCGCCGGGCATGCCGAGCGGACGGGTAAAGCGGCATTCCGGATAGTTCGAGCAGCCGACGAAGGCGCCGGTGCGGCCCAGCTTCAGCCCCAGCCGGCCCTTGGCGCAGGACGGGCACAGCCGGGGATCGGTGCCGTCGCTCTTCGGCGGGAACAGATGGTCCGACAGGGCCTCGTCCAGCGCCGAGATCACGTCACCGATCTTGAGGTCCTTGGTCTCGTCGATCGCGGCGTGGAACGCGGCCCAGAAATCGCGCAGCACCTGCTTCCAGTCGAGCTTGCCGCCCGAGATGTCGTCGAGCTGCTCCTCCAGCTTCGCCGTGAAATCGTATTCGACGTAGCGCTTGAAGAAGTTCTCCAGGAAGGCGGTGACGATGCGGCCGCGATCCTCCGGGAAGAAGCGCTTCTTCTCCAGCCGGACATATTCGCGGTCCTGCAGCACCTGCAGGATCGAGGCGTAGGTGGAGGGGCGGCCGATGCCCAGCTCCTCCATCCGCTTGACCAGGCTGGCCTCGGTGAAGCGCGGCGGCGGCTGGGTGGAATGCTGTTCCGGCACGGTCTTGCGCCGCTCGACCGCGTCGCCCTTGGCCACGGCGGGCAGGCGCCGCTGGCCCTCAGCCGCTTCCTCGCCGGGGGCGACCGGGTCGTCGCGGTCTTCCTGGTAGACCTTCAGGAAGCCGTCGAAGCGGATGACGGTGCCGACGGCGCGGAACACCGCGGTCTGGGCGCCATCGGCGACATCGACGATGACCTGGTCCAGCACCGCCGATTCCATCTGGCAGGCCATGGTGCGCTTCCACACCAGCTCGTACAGCCGCAGCTCCTCCCGCGACAGGAAGCGGGTCACGTCCTCCGGCCGGCGGGCCAGGTCGGTCGGGCGGATCGCCTCATGCGCTTCCTGCGCGTTCTTGGCGGTCGATTTGTAGACTCGCGGCTGGGCCGGCACATAGGGCTGGCCGTACAAATTGCCGATCGCCTGGCGGGCCTGGGCGATGGCCTCGCCGGCCAGGGTCAGGCCGTCGGTCCGCATATAGGTGATCAGGCCGACCGTCTCGCCGCCGATGTCGACACCTTCATACAGCCGCTGGGCGGTGCGCATGGTCTGGGTGGCGCTCATGCCCAGCTTGCGCGACGCCTCCTGCTGCAGGGTCGAGGTGGTGAAGGGCGGCGACGGGTGGCGCCGCACCTGCTTGGCCTCGACCGCGGCGATGGCGAAGGCCAGCGGGTCGATGGTCGCCACCGCGGCCTTGGCCGTGGCCTCGTCCGGCAGATCGAACTTGTCGAGCTTGCGGCCGTTCAGATGGGTCAGGCGGGCCGTGAACTCCTCGCCCTTCGGCGTGCGGAACACCGCCTCGATGCTCCAGAACTCGCGCGCCCTGAAGCGCTCGATGTCCAGCTCGCGTTCGCAGATCAGGCGCAGCGCCACCGACTGCACCCGGCCGGCGGAGCGCGATCCCGGCAGCTTGCGCCACAGCACCGGCGACAGCGTGAAGCCGACGAGATAGTCCAGCGCCCGGCGCGCCAGATAGGCCTCGATCAGCTCCTGGTCCAGGTCGCGCGGATGGGCGATGGCCTCGAGGATGGCGGATTTGGTGATCTCGTGGAAGGTGACCCGCCGGATCTCGACATCCTTCAGCCCCCGCCGGTCGCGCAGCAGCTGCTGCACATGCCAGGAGATGGCCTCGCCCTCTCGATCCGGATCGGTGGCCAGCAGCACGCGGGTGACGTCCTTGGCGGCGCGGGCGATCTCGTCCATGCGGGACTTGCCGCGGTCGGCCAGCTCCCAGTCCATGGCGAAATCCTCGTCCGGCCGCACCGAGCCGTCCTTGGCAGGCAGATCCCGGACATGGCCGAAGCTCGCCAGCACGGTGTAGTCGCTGCCGAGATATTTATTGATCGTCTTGGCCTTCGCGGGCGACTCGACGATGACGAGGGTCTGGTCTGCCAAAGCGCCACACTCAATCTGTACGTCGGCGCCGCCGGGGGGGCGACGCCTGGAAATCCGCGCACCGCCTGGGGCGATGCGTCAGAGCAGGCTGATCCTGTTGCCGGGCTGGCGCTCGATCCGACCGGCGAGTTCGAGCTCCAGCAGCACGGTCAGCACCACCGGCGGTGACAATTGGCAATCGCGCAACAATTCGTCAACCGCCGTCGGTGTCGGCGACAGGCGCTCCAGCACCTGGGCCAGCACTTCGGCGCGGTCCATATCGGCCTCGGAAGCCCCCGGCACCGGGCCCTGTGCCGCGAAGGACAGCAAGGTCGCAGCCGGTTCGCGCAGCCGCAGCGGGATCGCCTGCGGCGCCAGCGCCTCGATCACATGCTCGGCCGATTCGACCAGGATGGCGCCGCCGCGGATCAGCCGATTGCAGCCCTGCGCCCGGGGATCCAGCGGCGATCCCGGTACCGCCAGCACCTGCCGGCCCTGCTCGGCGGCCAGGCGGGCGGTGATCAGCGACCCCGACCGCAGCGCCGCCTCGACCACGACGATTCCGAGCGACAGGCCGGAGATCAGCCGGTTGCGGCGGGGGAAGTGCCGCGCCGTCGGCTGGGTGCCCAGGGCGCATTCGGCGACCAGCAGGCCGGATTCGGCGATCCGGTCGTACAGCGCGGCATTTTCCGGGGGATAGATGACATCCAGCCCGCCGGCCAGCACCGCCAGCGTGCCGGCGGCGAGCGACCCTTCATGCGCCGCGGTGTCGATGCCGCGGGCGAAGCCGGAGACGACGGTGAAGCCGGCCGCGGCCAGCTCCTGCGCCATGTCGCGGGCGAAGCGCCGGCCGTTTAGCGACGCATTGCGGGCGCCGACCATGCCGACCGTGGGCCGGGCGGCCAGATCGGCGCGGCCCAGCAGCGACAGCATCGGCGGGGCGTCCTCGATCGCGGCCAGGGGCAGGGGATAGTCCGGCTCGCAGGCGGCGACGATGCGGCCGCGCTTGGCCAGCGCGTCCAGCTCACGCCGGATCTCGGCCGGGGCGGGCGGCTTCAGCGCGTTCCGCCGGCCGCCGCGGCGCGACAGCTCCGGCAGCGCCTCGATCGCGGCGCCGGCCGAACCGTACTGGCCGATCAGCATGTGGAACGTCATGGGACCGACGGCATCGGTCCGGGCCAGGCGCAGCCAGTCCATCCGTTCGGCTTCGCTCAAGGTCCGTCGCGGCGTCGTCATGCCGCCAGCTTCGCGGTCGGGTGCCTGCCTGGTCAACCCGGATCGCAGCCGGTCAATCTTAAGCGGGTTTTTTCTGCCCGATCTTCGGCTCGGTGCCGGCCAGCAGCCGCCGGATGTTGGCGTGGTGGCGGATGAACACCAGCACGGCGATGAACAGCGCCAGCCCGGCGCGCGGCAGGTCGGTCCAGACCTGGCCTGCGATCGGCACGCCCGACAGCGCCCAGCCCAGCACCGGCGCCGCGGCGACGGAGGTCAGGGAGGCGAGCGAGGACATGCGGAACAGGAAAGCCATCAAGAGCCAGATCAGGCAGCACAGCACGCCGACCGGCCACATCACCGCCAGCAGGGTGCCCAGCGCCGTGGCCACGCCCTTGCCGCCGTTGAAGCCGAGCCAGACCGGGAAGATGTGGCCCAGCATGGCGCCGCCGCCGGCCAGGACGGCCAGGGTCGGGTCGAAGATGCCGGCGATCAGCACCGCCGCGGCACCCTTGCCGCCGTCCAGCAGCAGCGTGGCCAGGGCCAAGCCCTTGTGGCCGGTGCGCAGCACATTGGTGGCGCCGATGTTGCCGGAGCCGATCTTGCGGATGTCGCCCAGGCCTGCGGCCTTGGTCAGCACCAGGCCGAACGGGATCGAGCCCAGGAGGTAGCCGAGCAGGGCCGCGGCGCCGAGCGCCCAGGCCGAAGAGAGATCGAATGAGGACATGAGCGAATCCGTTCCTGCGCCGCGACCATCATCGCGATTTCCCCGGCGAGGGGGAACGGGGTTGTGTGCCGGCGCGGATCCGCCCTGTCCGATGGTCCTAGCCGATCGGCATCGGGCCGATGACCTGGACGCCGAATTCGGTCCCCAGCGCCCGGAGGTCGATGTCGCCACCCCGGGCGATGATCCGGAAGATGTCCTCGACGCCGCCGGGCGTGCAGGTCACCAGCATGCGCAGCGGGGTGTCGCCACCATTGCGCCAGGCATGGGGGACGTTCCGGACCAGGCTGATGCTCGTCCCCTGCGGGGCATAGAACACCCGGTCGCCATAGGCGATCTGCGCCGTGCCTTCCAGGATCAGGAAATGTTCATCCTCGTTCTTGTGAACGTGCATCGGCGTACCGGTATCGCCGGGGTCCGAGATGATCTCGACCACCGAATAGGCGCCGCCGGTGTCTTCGGCGGCGACGCGGATCAGGCAATGCTCGCCCGGCCGCGTGCCGATCCATTCGCTGTTGCTGCGGGGATCGGTCGACCGTGCCTCGGGTGATGCCGTCATGTTCGCCTGCCTGTATCCGGAAAGGGGACGACACTGGGATAGCCGGGCCGGGCTACGGCCCGATTGCGGTTGCGCCCGATCCGGCTACAGCGGCAACATCGCGGCCGGCTGCGGCAGGCCGCTCTCTTGCGGCCCGGCGGTGTCCGGCCTATTGCACCCTGGTGGCCCGCCCCATCGATGGATGACCCCTGTGGCAAGCTCTCCCGCCGACCTTCCCGTGCAGCATTTTCAGGGCCGCGACGGCGTGAAGCTGGCCTATCGCGAGATCGGCGAGGGGCGGCCGCTGGTGCTGATCCACGGCTATTTCTCGACCGCGACCGTCAACTGGCTGCGCTACGGCCATGCCGCCAAGATCGCGGCAAGCGGCCATCGCGTCATCATGCCGGACCTGCGGGCGCATGGTGACAGCGCCCGGCCGCACGACGCAGCGGCCTATCCGCCCGACGTGCTGGCCGATGACGGCTTCGCGCTGATCGACCATCTCGGGCTGGCCGATTACGACCTCGGCGGCTATTCGCTGGGCGGGCGGACCACGGTGCGGATGCTCGTCCGCGGGGCGACGCCGGGCCGGGCGATCGTCGCCGGGATGGGGCTGGAAGGCCTGGTCGACACCGCCGGGCGCGGCACGCATTTCCGCCACATCCTGACCAATCTCGGCCGCTTCGAGCGCGGCACGCCGGAATGGATGGCGGAATCCTTCCTCAAGACGGTGGGCGGCGACCCGGTGGCGCTGCTGCGCATCCTCGACACCTTCGTCGACACGCCGCGCGCTGAATTGGCAAGGATCGGCCTGCCGGTCCTGGTGCTGTCCGGCGCCGAGGATGACGACAACGGCTCCGGCGAGGCGCTGGCCGACGCGCTGCCGGATGCACGCTACATCGCCATTCCGGGCAACCACATGAGCGCGGTCACCAAGCCGGAGCTCGGCACCGCCATCGCCGATTTCCTGGAAGGCTGATCCGGCTACGCGTGATCCAACCGCTGGATCTTCCGCAACTGGGGGAACCAGGTCGACCACAGCCCGGCGACCACCATGGTGCCGACGCCGCCGATCACCACCGCCGGGATGACGCCGAGCAGCGCCGCCGAGATGCCGGCGCGGAATTCGCCGAGCTCGTTCGAGGCACCGACGAAGACCATGTTCACGGCATTGACCCGGCCGCGCAGCGAATCCGGCGTCCACAGCTGGATCAGGCTTTCGCGGACATAGACGCTGACCATGTCGAAGGCGCCCATGAAGGCCAGGGCGACGATCGACAGCCAGGGCAGGGTCGAGGCGCCGAACACACTGGTGAACAGGCCGAAGCCGGCGACGCAGGCGAACATGATGAGGCCGGCGCTGTCGGCGATCGGCCGGCGGGCCAGCCAGACCGCCGTGATCAGCGCGCCGACGCCCGGCGCCGCCCGCAGCAGCCCCAGGCCCCAGGGCCCGACGTCGAGGATGTCGCGGGCATAGGCCGGCATCAGCGCGGTGGCGCCGCCCAACAGCACGGCGAACAGGTCGAGCGAGATCGCGCCGAGCACGATCTTCTCGCTCCAGATATAGCGGAAGCCGGCGCCCAGGCTCTCCCAGCTCGCCGGTTCCGGCACGCTCTTCTGCGCCGGCCGCGGGATCAGCGCGACCAGACCGACCGCCACGGCCATCAGCACCGCGGCGCAGGCATAGGGCGCCTCCGGCGCTAGGCCGTACAGCAGGCCGCCGATCACCGGCCCGGTGATGGTGGCGATCTGCCAGGAGGAGGAGTTCCAGGCGATCGCGGTCGACAGCTCCGCCGTCGGCACCAGATTGGGCAGCAGCGACTGCACGGCCGGGCCGAGGAAAGCGCGGGCGATGCCGAAGCCGGCCAGGACGGCGAAGATCGGCCAGACCCGGTGGTCAGCGCCCATGGTCAGCGCCAGCAGCGCCAGGGCGCACAGGATTTCCAGGACGATGCAGATCGCCATGATCTTGCGCCGGTTGAACCGGTCGGCGACCGCGCCGGTGACCAGCACCAGCGCCAGCGAGGGCAGGAACTGCACCAGCCCGACCAGCCCCAGGTCGAACGGGTCGCGGGTCAGGTCATAGACCTGCCAGCCGACCGCGACGCTGACGAACTGCACCGCGAAGGTCGCGATCAGGCGCGAGGTCCAGTAATAGGCGAAGCCGCGGTGGCGGAAGATGCTTCCGGACGCGGCGGGCGAAGGGTCGTCGTCGGTCATGGGGGCGGCGCTGCTGCTGGGGCCGCCGACCATAGCGGCTGATCGCCCCCGGCGAAACCGGGTCGCCGCGATGGCTGCCCTGATGGGATGGTCCCGTGGTTAAATCCGTCCA
>NZ_JBYRFX010000278.1:0-6470 GCF_057815775.1 Inquilinus sp. | reverse complement strand
TCGATGGTGGTGGAGCCGAGGCGGGCGTCCGGGCCGGGCATCAGCGACCGGTCGTCCACCTTGATGCCGTAATACGGCGCCTGCGGGTCCGTGATCACCTGGCGCGGATCCTTGTCGTAGGCCAGGACCTTGGCGATCATGTCGTCGAGATGGACCGGGACGGGTCCGCCGACCTCCCGCATCCCGTTCGCCGGCGCGGCCAGCGCCGCCTCGGCCATCGCGGCCGCGACGTCCTGCGCCGCCATCGGCTGGAACAGCGTGTGCGGCAGGCGCACGGCGCCATCCACCATGGAGAAGTCGGCGATGCCGCGGACGAACTCGAAGAACTGGGTCGCGTGGATCAGGGTGTAGGGGATCGGCGAGGCCTTGATCAGGCTCTCCTGTGCCAGCTTGGCGCGGAAATAGCCGCTGACCTGCAGCCGCTCGGTGCCGACCACCGACAGGGCGACATGGTGGCGAACCCCGGCCGCCGTTTCTGCCGCGGTGATGTTCCGGCCGGCGGTCTGGAAGAACGCCAGCGCCGCCTGGTCCTCGAAGGACGGGGCGTTGGCGAGGTCGACCACAACGTCCGCGCCCGTCAGCGCCTCGGCCAGCCCCTGGCCGGTGATGGTGTCGACGCCCGTGCTCGGGGCGGCGGCGAGGGCCTGGTGGCCCTTCTGGCCCAGCAGGGCCACAACCTTGGAACCGATCAGCCCGGTCCCACCGATAACGACGATCTTCATGGGTTCACCTCTCCTGGACAGGGCGCGGTCCTGGTTGAAGGCCGGCGCCTGGGTATGAAAAAGATCGCGGATCTCGGGGCCCTCCACCATTGTGCCGGCCGGTGGTCCCGCACACCAAAGGATGGGGGATCCTGGACCTTGGCATAGGTCGGAGCCCGGAGGCGCCTAGGCCTGCGCCGCGCTGCGTTCCGACGGAAACCAGAGGCGGAAGCACGCGCCCCCTTCCGGACGGTTCGCCACGGCGATGCCGCCGCCATGCGCCGTCATGATCGACTGGCAGATGGCGAGGCCGAGGCCGATGCCCTCGTCCTTGGTGGTGAAGAAGCCGTCGAAGATGCGATCGAGGTTCTCCTCCGCGATGCCCGGCCCGTTGTCCCGGATCAGCGCCACCACCGAGCCGCCTTCGCCGAGCCCGGTGGTCAGCTCGATATGGCCGTCCTTCAGGCCGGCCTGGCCGATGGCCTGGACGCTGTTCACCAGCAGATTGACCATCACCTGCTGCAGCTGGACCCGATCCGCGGTCACGCGGGGAAGTCCCAAGCCCAGCCTCACCGACAGCTGGATCGCACGGGTTTCGATATCGTGGCGGATGACGAGCAGCGCCTCGTCGACCACATCGTTCAGGTCCAGGAGCTGTCGTTCCGGCACGTGTTTCGCCGTCATGCCTCGGATGCGGTGGACGATCTCGTTGGCATGGCGGGCGCTCGCCACGATCCGCGTCGTCAGCTGGATGACCTTCGCCAGGTTCGGCTCGTCGCGCGAGAGCCAGCGCAGGCTGGTCTCCGCATTGGTGAAGATCGCCGCGAGCGGCTGATTCACCTCATGCGCGATCGAGGTGGCGAGTTCGCCGAGGGTCGAAATGCGGGCGGCCCGCGTGAAATCGGCCTGAAGCTGGCGCAACTGCGCCTCGGTGCGCAGCCGGTCGGTCAGGTCGTCCAGGCTGATGACCGTCACATCCGGCTGCTCCGGCGGCATCGGAAAGGTCACCGCGATCCGCACGTCGCGCAGCCGGCCGTCGATCGTGCGCAGCTTCATCACCTCGGCGTGGCTGCGACGCCCGTCGAAATGCGCGATCACCACCCGCCGGGCGGTCTCGGGGGAGACCTGGAACAGGCAGTCCACCGGACCGATGAGATCCATGGGGTTCTTCGCACCGAACAGCAGCTCCGCACTTCGGTTGACCTCCGTGATCTGCACGCTCCGTTTCGCGAAGTCGATCAGCTCCGGATGGGCATCGAGATACGAACCGATGTCGGTGACACCCTCTGCCCTCAGCCGCGTGAACACCTGGCCCATTGCCCTGGCATCGACCCGGAGAAGGGGGTTGGGCATGTGCTGCAGAAGCTTGCGATAGCGGTCCTCGCTCGCCCGCAGCGACCAGTAGGAGCGACGATCGTTCATCGCGCCCCTCACGGCCACGAACACCGTGTCGGCGCCACCCTCCCGCGAGCGCCACACCGTCAGCACGGGATCCAGCAGCAGCAGCGAGGTGATGTCGCGTGTCCGCATCGCGTGGGGGGACGGGTCGGTCACAACGGCGGCGATCAGTTCGGCAAGGTCGTCCTGGCTGTCCGGCGGCCAGAATTCCACGATGGGCCGGCCGATCATCTCCTCATGGCCGCCGACATTCCCCAACAGATGCAGGGCCCGCTGATTGAGATCGGCCACGCGGACACCGCCCAGCACGTCGCCGGACAGGTGAACATTGCCGCCGGATCTGTCGGCGTCCACCAAAGTCCGGACGCCAGCCGTATCGAGTGTCCAGTGCGCCGTCTCACGACACGGCGCATCGGGCTCCGGGGCGATATCGGGCCCATGCTCGTCGGGGAAAGGCAGCATCTCGTCCACGTCAGCCTCCGGGTGTTTTTTCTTCGCGGACCTGTTCGCCAGGCCCGTCGCCTTGATCCAGGGCCGCCCTGAGGTGACCGAGCAGCGCGCTGTCATCCACGGGTTTGGCCAGGTACGCGCAGGCGCCGCCATCCAGGGCGCGCAGGCGCGTTGCCGGATCGGGCACCGAGGTGATCATGACCACGGGCAAGGCCGAGCCGAGGGCGCGCAGCCGGCGCTGCAATTCGATGCCGTCCATCCCCGGCATTCGCACATCCGTGATGAGGCAATCGAACCCGTCGGGCGTGGAGCCGGCGAGGAATGCGGCCGCACGATCGAACACGCGGATCGAGAAGCCCATCACCTGAAGCAGCTCGGACAGCGCGTCGCGCATGGCTTCGTCATCATCGACGATCGCGATCACGGGCACCTTGGTCACGTGAGCGGTTGGGGTCACGTGAGCGGTTGGGGACACGCGGGCGGTTGGGGACAAGCGACGGCCCTCGTTGAGGCGGCTGGACATCCATGTCATGCCATCCGCGGCTCCTTCGTAACTATCCCGTGGTTCAGGTCGGCCGCGCCTCACGCAGGTCGCAGGGAATGGCCTCCCACGCGCGGATGAGTTCGCCGACCGACGTGGCGTGCATCTTCCGCATCAGGTTGCTGCGGTGAAGCTTGACGGTGACCTCGCTGATGCCGAGGTCGAAGGCGACCTGTTTGTTGAGGCACCCCTGCGCCACCGCGCGCAGCACCTGGCGCTCCCGCGGGGTCAGGGTCCGGTAGCGGTCGACATGCTGCCGGCAGATCCGGGCCCTGGCCCGCTGCGCGACGTCGCGTTCGATGCCGATGCCGACGGCGTCCAGCAAGGTCTGGTCGCGGACCGGCTTGGTCAGGAAATCGACGGCGCCGGCCTTCATCGCCTGGACCGTCATCGGAATGTCGCCGTGGCCGCTCAGGAAAACGATCGGCTTGGTCCTGCCGCTGGACGCGAGCTGCTGCTGCAGGTCGAGGCCGCTGGTCCCAGGCAGGCGCACGTCGAGGACGAGGCAGCCGGAGCGATCGGGCAGCGTCGTGTCCAGCAGCTCGCGCGCCGATGCGAAGCCGGCGGCATCGAACCCCACCGAGAGCATGAGTTCCTGGAGTGCATCGCGCACGGCATCGTCGTCATCGACGATCAGCACCAGGGGACGCTCCGTTGCGGCGGCCGTGTTCATGGGGCAAATCCGATTTCATGAGGCGATGCGCGCAATCACGCGACCCATAATTCGGACTCTAACAGTCCTTAATAGCGATCGCAATGATAATTAGGACATTATGTATCCTTAATAAAAAGAACCATCCGCCCGATGGCCGGATCGGGTCGGGTCAGCCCGCCGACCGCCTTCGGAAGATGGTCTGGATCGCGCCCAGGAAGACGTGCGGGCTGCGGTCGTGCCGCGGCCCATGGCGGGCATTCGCCTGGGCCTTTCGAGCCCGCGCGGAGAGACTGAGGGGGAGATCTTCGGCCAAGTTGCCCGGCGCTCATGGCTTCGGGTCCGATGAGCGGCGCTCATCGGACCCTGCAACCGATGCCCTGCGTGCCCGGCTAAACCTGACCAGCAGACTGAGCCTGGGGCGGGCTGGTCACGGCCGGACCGACGTGCCGGTCAATGGCACGCAAATCGGCAGATGGCGACCTGCACGCCCTTCTGGCTGCTGTCGGCCGCCGCGCTCTTGCCGGCAGCCTGCTCCTTGTGCACCGGCATGGTCGTGGCGACGGTACCGACCGAAGCAATCGCCATGGCCGACCCCAGAAAAACCCCAGCAATAATCGTCGCGACGGCAACCATAGTCTTGGAAGACATGACTCGTTCTCCGATTTGCGTTTCCAACCATGAAGTCAATAACCAGCCACTTCTGAAACAGCACATCAATCAGTGGTCGATTTCATTGACACACAAACCTTATTCGGCGCTGGGTTTTTATCCATCGCGTTTCCCGCACTGGCCGAAGTAATGGGCTTCACCTGAAATGCGAATGAAACAAATCCCGGGGCAATGGAGTGCGAGGGCCACGGCGGGCGCGGTCGGGCCTTCCCTTCAAAGGGGATGGCGACCTGCGTGATCGAGACCGATCCGGCGGTTCAGATAAATTCCGGCTGCACCGCGAGCATGAAGATATAGCCGACGCCACGCTCCGATCGGATGGCGGATCGAAGCGCCTGCCCCAGCTTTTTCTTCAGCCTGGTGACCTGAACGTCGATGGAGCGATCGTACACATCGTGCCTGAGGCGCGTCGCATCCAGTATTTCCACCCGTGACAGCGGAATTCGGGAGTTCTGGACAAAGACCAGCAGCAGCCGGAACTCCGTGTTCGACAGGGGGATGGCTCGCTTCTTTGAATCGACCAGCCTTCGGCCGCCCACGTCGAATTGCATATCGGCGAAGACATATCGCTTCGGCAGGCTGCCCGGCGGCGGCAGCTCGGTGTGCCCCTTGGGGAATTGCCCTCCCGACCGCCGGAGCAATATGACATGGGCCCGCGCCAGCAACTCCCGGGGCACCAGCGGTTTCACCATGCAATCGTCAGCGCCGCTGTCGAGCATCCTGGCGCATTCCGATTCCCCGGCCTGGGACGTCAAGGCGATGATCGCGGAGTGATGCCCGATCCCGTCCCTGCGCAAGATGCCGGCCGACCATTTGGCACAGGACATCGTGTCGAACATGATCAGATCCGGGTGGCTGTGGCTCACATATCTCTTGAATTCATAGAGGTTCGTCGCGCCCACAGCCTGGAAGCCGTTGTCGCTCAGATAGGACACGAAGACCGATCTTGTATCGTGATCGCCGTCGCAGACGATCGCATAGGGCGTGGCTGACTGATCTTCGTCGCTTTTGTCCCGATCCGCAGGTTCATGAACTCCGGTCCGATGAAACCGGGTCTTTGCAGCGTCGGACATGATGCGAAATCGGGTCATGGCTTTCGTCGGCAGAGGATCAAGGCGCGCGCTCACAACCACGCCGATCTGACGGCGCGAGGCATGCCCTGGTCCGCACAGACCGCTTGGCTCAGGCCCCATGCCCGCTGAGTGCTGCACGGTCCAGCCGCCATGGCTCGTCTTTCCCGGGCGATTGGGGGGCGCAGTTCGTCCGTCGGCGCGGCGTGGTCCGCCCGTCGGTTCGGCTTGCTCTCAGCGGAATGGGGATGCCCGCGGCATACCGGGACCCTAGTTGGGCGCCCGATCGGCGTCGATTTGGTGAATGGAATAGCCGGCCTATTCCGAAGCATAGGTCAGCCCGATGAAGGACCGCCGTCTCGCCGCGGGCGCAACATATGGTTCGTGTCCTTCCACGAAGAGCACGATGGAGACCTGGCCGCGTGGCCGCCCCTCTCAGTGATGCAGGATCTTGCTCAGGAAGGCCCGGCTGCGGTCGGTCTTCGGGTCCGAGAAGAATGCCTCCGGCGTGCCGATCTCGACGATGCTGCCCTGGTCCATGAACACGACCCGCTGGGCGACCTTGCGGGCGAAGCCCATCTCGTGGGTCACCACCATCATGGTCATGCCCTCCTCGGCGACGGCGACCATGACGTCCAGCACCTCGCTGATCATCTCGGGGTCGAGCGCCGAGGTCGGCTCGTCGAACAGCATGATCTTCGGCCGCATGCACAGGCTGCGCGCGATCGCGACCCGCTGCTGCTGGCCGCCGGACAACTGGCTGGGATAGGCGTCGACCTTGTCGGCCAGCCCGACCTTGGCCAGCAACTCGCGCCCGGCCTGCTCCGCCTCGGCCCGCGGGATCCGGCGCACATGGATCGGCGCCAGCGTGACGTTCTGCAGCGCGGTCTTGTGCGGGTACAGGTTGAACTGCTGGAACACGAAGCCGATCTCGGTGCGCAGCCGCGGCATGTCGGTGGCGGGGTCGCCCAGGCGCTGGCCGTCGA
>NZ_JBYRFX010000277.1:0-7181 GCF_057815775.1 Inquilinus sp. | reverse complement strand
GGCGAAACCTGCCCCGATACGGGTGAGGCGGCGCGGCCGATCCTCGGCGCCGACGGCCAGGTCCGCGCCGTGCTGCTGCTGCGCGTGCCGATCTGCGACCTGCCGGCGGCCCGCGTTGCATTGGAATGCCTCGCCTTGCCCGAGGGTGCCGTGCCGCCCCGCATCGACCTGACCCCCAGCCCGCTCCAGGACGTCGGATTGCCGTGACATGACAGAGACCATCGATCCCTTCATGATCCGCGCCCATGTGCCGGATTTCGAGACTCATGTCGCTGCCTACCGCCAGGCCAGCGAGCGCACCCGGCAGACGCTGCGCGGCGTGCGCGACCTGGCCTATGGCGACCATCCCGATGAACGGCTGGATCTCTATCTGCCCGCAGGGGAGGGGGAGCCGCGCCCGGTCCACATCTTCGTCCATGGCGGCTATTGGCGCGCCTTCTCGAAGCTCGACTATGCCTTCGTCGCCGATGCGATCACGGCGCAGGGCGCGATTGCCGCAATCATCGACTATTCGCTGATGCCGAAGGCGCGGATGGCGGTGCTTGTCGACCAGGTGCGGCGGGCGGCGGCCTGGTTGTCGGCGCATGTCGGCCGCTGGGGCGGCGATCCCACGGCGATCAGTGCCAGCGGCGCGTCCGCCGGCGCCCATCTGGCCAGCTTCCTGGCCTGCCGCGGGGCGGTCGAGGATTCGGCGCCCGTCGCGCCGGTGCGATCACTGTTGCTGGTCAGCGGCATCTACGACCTCGAGCCCATCACCCGCAGCTTCCTGCAGCCGGAGATCGCGCTGACGGCGAAGGAAGTGGCGGCTTGGTCGCCACTGGCGGCAACGCCGGTGCCCGAGGCTTCGATCGATATCGTCGTCGGTGCGGACGAGACGCCGCCCTTCCTGGCTCAGGGCAAAGCCTTCGCCGATCGTCTGGCCGCCGCCGGCGCCGATGTCGGATACACGCTGCTGCCCGGTGAGAACCACATGAGTATCGCCACCGCGCTGGGCACGCCGGGCACGGCCCTGGCCGGCCGGCTCGGCCGCGTGATCGCGGCGTCGCGCCAGGGCTAAGGTTGCCCGATCGAGGCTCAGCTCGCCGCGTCGTCGACGAAGAACGTGACGCCCACGGCCTGATGCGCCGGGTGCTCTTCCGCCTCGCGCCGCGTGGCGAAGCGCCTGGCGTCGTGCAGGCGTTCGGTCAAGACCGGCCCCCAGGCCGTCATGGCGCGGAACCAGCGCGGCCGGTTGTGTCGGGCGGAGCGAAGGACGAAGATCGGGCGAGAACGCGGCATGGGTGCTCCTATTTGGCAGCCAGGGATTCGGTCATGGGTCGTGGCACGGGGTGGTCGGCCCGAAGCAGCGCCTGGGCCTTGAGTCGGAAGCCGCGGATCGCGATCAGCTTCCGCGCGGCGCAGGGCCGGGGATCGACGCGGAGTGCCTGCAGCGCGCTGCGGTTTTCACGCAGACAGATCAGGCCTTCGGCTGCCTTGCGCTTCCAGAACTGGGGTGTGGTGGGGCCGGCCAGAAGTTCGAAACCGCCGCGCATTCCGCCGTACACGCGCGGTTGGTTGGCGGCGACGATGGCGGCAAGACGCCGGGTGGGTGACATGCTCTCTCCTGGTCGAAACAGGGAGGGGCGGGTCGGCTCAGTGGTTTGGCGAGCCGAAGGAATTTAAACAAGTATCCATTATGGAAACATAAGACGTCAAGGATAATGTCCAGATTGGATATATCAATGTTTGAAAGTGCGAATTGCGGTTCGCTGCGGCTGCTGCCGCGTCAGTCCGGCCAAAGCCCATGGCGTGAAGGGGAAGTGGGCGGGATGCCATGCAAAGGAACGGCCCGGAAGCGAGGCCTCCGGGCCGGTATGGTCGATCAGGTGAGGTGAAGCGAGGCGGTCGAGGGTCAGATCCTGGCGGCGAGGGCCGTCAACTGGTCGGTGCACAGGCCCCAGCCCTGGTGAAAGCCCATCTTCTCATGGGCCTCGCGGTCGGCGACCGTCCAATGCAGGACGCGGGCGGTGTAACGGGTCTGGCCGGCCTCGTC
Source organism: Inquilinus sp. (assembly GCF_057815775.1). Lineage (NCBI taxonomy): Bacteria > Pseudomonadati > Pseudomonadota > Alphaproteobacteria > Rhodospirillales > Rhodospirillaceae > Inquilinus > Inquilinus sp. The sequence goes on along the minus strand of NZ_JBYRFX010000277.1, from coordinate 5,149 downwards.
CTCGAAGGTGATGATCGCCGTCATGAAAGGCTTCTCCGACGGCTCCCAGGCCTTGGTGTAGGCATCGGTGAACACCAGCCGCTCATTTTCGACGACCTCAAGATAGACGCCCCGGTTCGGAAACTCGCTACCATCGGGGCCGCGCATGACGATCAGGTTGGCGCCACCGGCCCGGACGTCGACTTCGATCACCGGGGTGGTCCAGGGGCGTGGCGAGAACCACTGTTTCAGCAGCTCGGGATCGGTCCAGGCCTTGAACAGCTTTTCGCGCGGGGCGTCGATCAGGCGGGTCAGGACCAGTTCGCGATCCGAGGCGGGGGTGGCGGTCATGTCAGATCTCCGTGGTGAAGGATGTCTGGCCCAAGGACGGCCGGGAGAGTGGCCATCCGACAGGGGGGCTGAAATTTTTGCGTCTGGCGGATCCGGGTGGATCGGCGGTCAGTCCCGCTTGACCCAGGCGACCTTGACCGCCCATTCGACCACGACGTCGGAGATCAGCGGCGCGTTGTAGCTGAACAGGTTGAACAGCCCGGCCGTGTTGCCGCGCTGCAGGATCTTCACGAACACGCGGCCATCGGCCAGCCCGACCACGCATTCCCGGCCGACCAGGTCCCCGGGTTGGCCCCGGACATTGCGGTAATAGATCAGGTCGCGGTCGCGGAACACCGGGTCCATCGACGATCCCTGCACCACCACTGCCACCGTGTGCGCATCGGCATCGGGCGGCGCCTCGACATCGTCCAGCCGGTCGCCGCCCTGGTCACCGTCGAACATCCGCACCTCGGCCCCGGCGCCGACATAGCCAACCAGCGGTACCGTCGGCCGATCGCCACGTTCGAGCATCAGGTCGGCGGGGGCCACGCCCAAAGCGGGGGCAAGCCGCCGCATCCAATCGTCGGTCAGCCGTCGCTGGCCCTTCTCCAGCTTGCTGATCTGGGCCTTGGTCGTGCCCACCAGGTCGGCCAGGCCTTCCTGGGACAGGTCGCGCTGGGTGCGAAGGTCGCGAATCCGGTTCGTCATGCCGTGATGGTGCCAGAACCCTTGGTCATCGTCCGTAACCAATATGGATACATTTCTCTTGCCTCAATGTATCCATATTGGTTACTATATAGCCATGCCCACCCCCGACTATCAGCCTGCATCGCGCCGGCGCCGCCCGCTCCGTACGGGCACCGCGCTGTACCTGCTCGATGTCCTGGCCTTAGCCACGCTGCTCGGCCTGACCGCCCTGCTGCTGGCCTCGTCGGTCGATGGCATGCCCGCGACGGCCCGGGATCGGCCGTCCTTGCCGGAGCATCCTCCATGCAGTTCACTCCCCTCACGCTCGGCCTGATCCTGATCGCGGGCCCAGCCGTCGCCCAGCCGCAGCAGAGCCCTTGCGGCCCCTATGAAATCATCACCGGGTCGCTCAACAGCGAATATCGCGAGGCCCCGGTCGCCCGGATGCTGGCCGACCAGGGCTTTGCCATCGAGATCCTGGCCGCGGCCGACGGCTCGACCTTCACCGTGCTCGCGGTGCAGCCGAACGGCACCGCCTGCCTGCTGTCGACCGGCACCGCCTTCGCCTTCGTCAATCCGGCTGCGGCGCCGGTGCCGGGGAGCAACAGCTGATGGGCAACGCCAGCACCCCGCTGATGCTTAGCGCCCGTACGCAGGCGCTGTATGCTGTCCTGGACTGGGCCGCGGCCGGAGGCGCGCTGACCCCGACCAATGATGCAATGGTCAACGCGCTCCGGCTGCACGGCCATGATATCGGCGACAACAAGGGCGCCATCGGCTACGAACTGAAGCGCCTGGTACAGGCCGGAAAAATCCGCGTCATCGGCGCCCTGGGCCGGCGCGTCTTCGAGATCGTCGTCACCGGCCGGCGGACCCGCCGGCGCCGTGAGTCGCCGGATCCGGCCTCTGTCCTGGCCATGGTCCGGGCGAACGGACTGCACCAGGCGGGCAAGGCGGGCTGGCCCCGGCCGACCGAGGCCAGCATCGCCGCCTATGAGGCGGCCATGGCGAAGCAGCCTTATGGCCCGTCACGGCCAGCGCTGCCGCGGGTCTCGACGCCGCACATCGTGCCGCGAAGCTCGGGCGAGGCCCGGTCGCTCATCGGCTGCTCCGCAGCCCTGGTGACAGCATGAGAAGGATGCGGTCCAGCCTCGGCCGGCATCAGGCGACGACGCCCGCCGACGACGAGCAACTTCAACAGATGCGGACGGCCGCCTATCACCGGCAGGGCATCGCTGTCCTGACCATCGGCGAGATCGAGAATGAATGGCTGCGGCTGGCGGTCGAGAATGAATGCCAGCGCCGCTACGGTCGGCGGGAGGACTGATGCCCAACCACCAGAAGGGGAAGGGATCGGCGGCGGCCCAAAGGGAAGTGCCGGCCCAACGGGAGACACCGGAACGGGCGCGGCATGCGGCCGGCATCGTCGACAGGCCGGCCAGCGGCGTGATCGGCGCCCCGGCCGGCCGGCTGGTGCAGGCGCCGATCGACCGTATGGTCGCGCGGCGTTCCATTAGCCCGCGAATGCATTCGGCCGGGCAGCGGTTGCGCGAGCAGTTCGAGATCGGTGTGCTGGGGGTGCGCAACCGGAGTGACGACCAGTTGCCCGGCATCCGCAGCACCGGATTGGTGCTGACTCCGGGCGAGACCCAGCTTGCCGCGCTGGCAGCCTACCGGTCGGCGCTGCGCTGCTTGGGGGGCCATGTCGGGGCGGTGGTGGTCGCGGTGTCCTGCTACGAGACCGATGTCGCGATGGTGGCCGCCCGGCAGGGACGGAATCGCGACAAGGTAATGGGGGTTCTGGAGGATGGGCTGAAGACCCTCGCCGACCATTATCGCCTGACGGGGGCGGATGCCCTCTCCCAGCCCTCTGCGACAGAAGGCGGATAATACTCCACCTTTGATTGACGCGACGCCGCGTCGTATGGCATTAATAGATTATCGTAAAACAGTTGCGCCCGCCCGGCTCGCCGCGGCGGGCACTTTTATGACGGCTTTGGAACTCTTAGAGCATCCTGTGCGTTGATTTGACGGAAACCACAGGAGTTCGGACCGTGACCATCAGGATGAAGTTTGCCCGGGCGGCGTTGCTTGCTGTCGCTGTCTTGACCTCGGCGCCGATCGTTGCATCGACGGCGCAGGCGGCATCGTCTGGCTGGCATCAGGCACGAGATCATCACAATGACTGGCGCCGCCATCACGAGCGGAATCGCTGGCATCATCGCGAGCACAACCGGCATCAGGAGTGGCGCCGGCACCACAATGGCGGCCGGCACCATGGCATGAGCCATGATGCTTGGCGTCGTTTCGGCAACTGATCCGTTTCCTGCAGAGCACATGGCTCAGGCCCGCCCGGGAGACCGCGGCGGGCCATTTCTTTGGGGCAATGGATCCTTGCCCGGCATCTGTGTGTTAATCTGCTGCAACAACACGGAGTCCGGTTTTGACCAGCGGTCATAGGTTTGTTCGGGCGATGCTCATCACGGTCGCCATCGGTTCAACCGCGCCGCTTGTCGCAGGATGCGTGGAGCAGCCCGGCTACGGTGGCGGCTACGGTTCGGGCTATGGCGACGGGTACTACGGAGCCGGCAACAGCGGATATTACGACAGCTACGGCCGTCGCTACGACAACCGGAATGACGATTATTACCGTCGCTACCGGCGTGACAATAACAATAACAATAACAATGACGATGATCATGACTGGCGGCACCAGGGCGATCGTGACCATGATCGGAATGATCACGATGGCAATGACCACAACGGAAATGACCACAACGGGAACGGTCACAACCGGAACGACAACAACCGGAACGACAACAACCGTCCCAACCCACTCCTTGACAGCAGGAATGGCAATCGGAACAACAATGACAACGGCGGCCGGAACAACAATAACAATAATAACAACAACAATGACAGTGGGCACCGGCAGCCCACCATTCTTCCCAAGCAATTCAGCAACTGACATCGGATAAAGCTGTATCGGCGGAAACCCGCCCGGAGTGCCGGGCGGGTTTTTTCATGCGCGTCGCCCCGCGGCCTCCAGGCCGTGCGGATGTGCCGCTGTCCCAGTTGCACTGCGGTTGACCGGGTCATAGACGATCTGGCTGCAGACGATCGCCCATATGCGTTGCCACCAAAGTATCGACCTGCCGCCGGCGCTCAAGGGAGTGGGCGGTAAGGGAAGCTGCTGCCTTTGAAGCCACGCCATCGCGACGTGTTCGCGCTGCTGGCATCCGGACGACATGCAATCGGGCCGGACGGCCCTGGATTCGGGAGACCGGCCTTGTTTCTGGACACGTTGACCAATCTTGTTGCCGGGTTGTTCTCCGGCAAGGACAAGCTGGCGCATGACCGATTTGGTCTTGTGCGACAGGATCGGGGGCAGTTGGACGCCGCCTACAGAGGTGACTGGATAGCCAGGAAGGCTATCGATATCCCGGCCTTCGACATGACCCGGGAATGGCGCCGGTGGCACGCCGCCCAGCCGCAGATCGAGGCGATCGAGGCGGAGGAGGCGCGGCTTGGCCTTCAGCGCAAGGTCGCCCGCGCGCTGCGTCTGGCGCGGCTGTATGGCGGCGCTGCCCTGGTGCTCGGCATCGGCGACGCCGACCCGTCGCAGCCATTGCCACCGATCGGCCGCGGGGGGCTGCGCTACCTGCATGTGATGCACCGCTGGGAGATCGCACCCGGCGAGATCGATCGCGACGTGCTGTCGCCTGGCTTTGGCGAACCCGGCTGGTATCAACTGGCCTCCACCGGCCGTAGCGTCCGGCTGCATCCCAGCCGGGTGATCCAGCTGTTGGGCGCGGAGCTGCCGGACGGGCCGGCCCAGGGCTTCGACGGCTGGGGCGACAGCGTGCTGCAGGCGGTGATGGACGCTATACGCCAGGCCGGCTTGGCAACCCAGGGTGTGGCGACACTGATCCATGAGGCCAAGCTCGATGTCATTCGCATCCCCAACCTGACTCAGAATCTCTCCCAGGCCGAATATGCCGGCAAACTCGTCGGCCGGGGCGGCCCTGCTGCCGGGGCTCATGCGGTCAACACAGGTTTCGGCCGAGACGGTCGTAAAATCGTTGCTGTTCATTCCGTTCTTTCAACCGAACGGAAATCTGGCACCAGTCCTCGGCGTTGGCTGGACGCT
>NZ_JBYRFX010000276.1:0-20760 GCF_057815775.1 Inquilinus sp. | reverse complement strand
CGGCCGCGGCGCTGATCGCGGCGGCGCGCTCGCGCAGTTCCTCCGCCAGGTCGTCGATCATGGCGCGGCGGGCCGCCCCGTCGAATCCCTGGAGGTTGCGCTCTAGCGCCGCGGGGTCGAACAGGTATCGCGGATCGCTGCTGGTCGTCATGGCCGTGCTCCTCCGCCTCCCCTTCATATCGCTTCGCCAGGCCGGGAGTTCCAGGCGGCACGTGCCGCGATGCTGGTCGTATTGACTTCCGGAACGGACAGTCCATATATCCGGCCATGGTTCAAACGCTCGGACGCCCCCGCGAATTCGACCCCGACGCCGCTCTCGAAGCGGCGATGGGGGTGTTCTGGCGCCAGGGCTACGAGGCGACGTCGCTGGATGACCTGACGCAGGCGATGGGCCTCAGCCGCAGCAGCTTCTACGGCTGCTTCGGCTCGAAGCACGAGACATTGGTTGCGGCGATCCGCCGCTACGGCGATCTGCGGCTGGCCGACCTGGAACAACTGGTCGAGGCCGAGCCGGATCCCGGCCGGGCGCTGCGCACCGCTGTGGCCGCGCTCGCCGGTGTCGGCGGCAGTCGCGAGGGCTGCTTCCTGATCAACTGCACGGTCGAGCTGGCGCCGCACGACCCGGAGGTCGGAAACCTGGGACGTGGGCATCTCGAACGGCTCGAAGCCGTGCTGGCCAGGCTGCTCGCCCGCCATGTCGGGGCCGCGGACACTGCCGCGGTCACCGCGCAGGCCCGGGCGCTGCTGTCGCTTGCCACCGGGGCCTCCGTCATGCGGAAGGCGGGCGCCACGCCGGCCGCGATCAACGAACTTCTGGCTGCCGCCGAACCGCTGATGCGGTAATGCGGTCCGAGGACCCGACTGTTTTTTGTTTCCCTTGCCCAATTATGGACCAACTGGTTCAGAATTAGGCGTCTATCTGGAGAGATCGATGTCTGTACCGAAGTTGTTCACGCCGACCCGGATCGGCGATTTGGATGTCCCGAATCGCTTGGTGATGGCGCCGCTGACGCGCAACCGGGCCAAGCCGGAAGGCGACGTGCCGCAGGCGTTGAACGCCGAATACTATGCCCAGCGCGCCAGCGCCGGGCTGCTCATCACCGAAGGCACGCAGATCTCACCGGAGGGCAAGGGTTATGCCTGGACGCCGGGCATCCACAGCCCGGAACAGGTCGCCGGCTGGCGCCTGGTGACCGACGCCGTGCACAAGGCGGGCGGCCGGATCGCGGCCCAGCTGTGGCATGTCGGCCGGATCTCGCACACTTCGCTGCTGCCGGGCGGGGCGGCGCCGGTCGGCCCGTCGGCGATCACGGCCAAGGCCCATGTCTATGACGGCCAGGGCTTCGTCGAGACTTCGGCGCCGCGGGCGCTGGAGACGGCGGAGCTGCCGCGGCTCGTGCAGGACTTCGCCCACGCCGCGAAGCAGGCCCGTGATGCCGGCTTCGATGCGGTCGAGCTCCACGCCGCCAACGGCTATCTGCTCGACCAGTTCCTGCGTGACAGCACCAACCAGCGCACCGACGCCTATGGCGGCTCGATCGCCAACCGGGCGCGGCTGCTGTTCGAGGTTACGGAAGCGGTGGCGGCGGTGTGGGGTCCCGGCCGGGTCGGCGTCCGCCTGTCGCCGTTCTCCAACTTCTGCGACATCGCCGACAGCGACCCGATGGCGACCTTCAGCCATGCCATCGAAGGCCTCAGCAGCCGCGGCGTCGGCTATCTGCACATGGTCGAGGGCCAGACGGGCGGCGCTCGCGACCTGCCGCCGGGCGCCGACCTCCAGGCGCTGCGCCGGCTGTTCAAGGGGACCTATATTGCCAACAACGGCTATGGCCGGGACCTGGCGATCGAGGCGGTGGAGGCCGGGCGTGCCGATGCGATCGCCTTCGGCCAGCTGTTCATCGCCAACCCCGACCTGGTCGAACGGTTGCGCCGCGACGCGCCGCTGAACCCGCCGGACCAGGGCACCTTCTACGGCGGCGGCGCCAAGGGCTACACCGACTATCCGGTCCTGGAGACCGCAGCCGCCTGATCGGTCATTCCGCCTTGGGCGCCAGCACGGACGCGGCATCGTGTGCCGTGCTGACGCCGAGGTTGAAGCCGGCGTAGAAGCCGATGCCAAGGCCGAAGATCAGGGCCCAGACGGCGAACCAGCGCATGCCGCGCAGCCGCTGCTGCAACGTCTCGGTCTCGGTGGTCATCGGTGTCCTCATACCGGGTCGGCCAGCATGGCCAGATCCTTGTCATCGGCGGTCTGCAGCGACCACAGCCGGGCGTACAGGCCGCCGCTGGCGATCAGTTCGGCGTGGCTGCCGATTTCGGCCACGCCGCCATGATCCAGCACATAGATCAGGTCGGCGTTGCGCACGGTCGACAGGCGGTGGGCGATCATCAGCGTCGTCCGCCCCGCCATCAGCTGGGTCAGCGCCGACTGCACCTGGCGCTCGCTTTCGGTGTCGAGCGCCGAGGTCGCCTCGTCCAGCAGCAGGATCGGCGCGTTCTTCAGCATGGCGCGGGCGATCGACAGGCGCTGCCTCTGCCCGCCGGACAGCTTCACCCCCTGCTCGCCGACCAGGGTGTCGTAGCCCTTGGGCAGGCGCAGGATGAACTCATGCGCCGCCGCCCCCCGGGCCGCGGCCTCGATCTCCTCCTGCGTCGCGGAGGGGCGGGAATAGGCGATGTTGGCGCGCACCGTGTCGTCGAACAGGGTCACTTCCTGGCTGACCAGGGCCATGTGGTCGCGCAGCGAATGCAGGGTCAGCGTGCGGACGTCGTGGCCATCGATCGCCACCGTGCCCTGGGTCGCGTCGTAGAAGCGCGGAATCAGGTTCAGGATGGTCGACTTGCCGGCGCCGGACGGGCCGACCAGCGCCGCGGTCTTGCCGGCCGGAACCTCCAGCGTCACGCCGCGCAGTGCCGGGATCTTCGGGCCGTAGGAGAACTGGACGTTGGTCAGGGTGATGCGGCCGCGGCACTGCTCCAGCGTCACCGCATCCGGTGCGTCGCGAATCGACGGCACGGCGTCGATCGTCTCGAACACCCGCTCGGCGGCGGCGAAGCCCGAGGACAGCGTGTTGAGCAGCCCGGCCAGCCGCTTCAGCGGCTCATAAGCCATCAGCAGCGCGGTGATGAAGGCGAAGAAGGAGCCGGTGGTGCGTGCGCCGGAAACCACCTCGTTGCCGCCGTACAGGATGACGATGACTATGGCCAGGCCCGACAGGGTCTCCAGGATCGGGTTGGTCGCCGAGCTGATCCGCATCGCCTTCTGCCGCAGGCGGGACACCTCGTTGATGATCTTGGCGGCGCGGTTGGTCTCGCGATCCTCGGCGTTGTAGGCCTTGACGTGGCGGATGCCCTGGAAGACCTGGCCGAGATGGTTGTTGAGCGAGCCGTACTGGGTGAAGGTCTTGCCGGTGATCTTGCGGATGCGCTTGCCGATCTGCAGCACCGGCAGCACGGTCAGCGGGAAGATGATGAAGGTGGCCGCCGCGAGGTCGAGGTCGATGTAGAACATCACCCCGACCAGGAAGATCAGCGTGAGTAGGTCCCGGCCGATGCCGGTGATGCCGGTGGCCACGGCGCCGTACAGCGACTGCACGTCGTTGGTGAAGTGGCTCACCATCCGGCCGGACGTGGTGTCGTGGAAGCTGGCCAGATCGCCCCGCACCCGGTTGCGGAACATCCGCACCTGCAGCTCGGCGATGATCAGCCGGCCGACATTGTTCAGGATCACGCCCTGGGCGTAGCCGGTGATGCCCTTGACCACGAAGATCGCCATCACCGCGATCGCCAGCGGCCAGAGCCATGTCGGGTCGCGGTCGGTGAAGATCTTCTCGAGCACCGGCTTCATGATATAGGCCGACGCCGCCGTGGTCGCCGCGGTCAGCGCCATGCACACCAGCGCCATCACCACCTTCGGCCAATGCGGCCGGATGTAGTTGCGCAACAGCCGCTGCGAGATCTCGCGGTCTGACATGTGCCGCGGCTGCGGCTTCTTGTCCTTGTGCTTGGCCAAGGTGATCCGGGGTGTGAGGTCGAGCGCGCCGTTAAACCACGCCATCGGTTCCCGTTCAACCTTGCGGCCGGAACCCATCGCCGGTTACATCGCTGACAGTGGGCCGCGGCGCGACCCGATAAAGTCCCTGGGGAGATCGACATGACGCAGGCCGATGCCTCGACCCGCCCGACGGCCTGGGCCAGATCGTACCCGCCGGCCATCGACTGGAACCAGCCGATCGAGCCGAAGCCGCTCTACGCCATCCTCGACGACGCCGTGGCGAAGTTCGGCGGCCGGCCCTGCGCCACCTTCATGGACAAGACCTTCAGCTACGCCCAGATCGGCGACTTGGTGGCGCGCGCCGCCAAGGGCTTCCAGGCCGCCGGCGTCGCCAAGGGCAGCCGGGTCGGCCTGTTCCTGCCGAACACGCCGTATTTCGTGATCTGTTACTTCGCCCTGCTGAAATGCGGCGCGGTCGTCGTCAACTTCAACCCGCTCTATGCCGAGCGCGAGCTGATCACCAACATCGACGACAGCGGCGTCGAGCTGATGGTGACGCTCGACCTGGCCCAGCTCCACAACAAGCTGGCGCCGCTCTTGGGCCGCACCGCGCTGAAGCGCATCCTGATCTGCCCGATGTCGGGCATCCTGCCGTTTCCGAAGAACCTGCTGTTCCCGATCGCCAAGCGGCGCGAGGTGGCGAAGGTGCCGCGCGACGGGCGGTATCTGCGCTGGGCCGAGCTGGTCCGCAATGACGGCCGCTTCGCCCCGGTGGCGATCGCGCCGACGGAAGATTTGGCGGTGCTGCAATACACCGGCGGCACCACCGGCACGCCTAAGGGCGCGATGCTGACCCATGCCAACCTGTACGCCAACACCGTCCAGGCCGGCTGCTGGTTCGAAGGCATGATCCCCGGCCAGGACCGGATGCTGGGCGTGTTGCCCTTCTTCCACGTCTTCGCCATGACCGTGGTGATGAACCTGTCGATCTGGGCGGGGGCGGAGATCATCATGCTGCCGCGCTTCGAGCTTGAGACCGTCATGAAGACAATTCACGAGAAGAAGCCGACCCTGTTCCCGGCGGTGCCGACCATCTACACCGCGATCGCGAACTATCCCGACCGGGCCAAATACGACCTGTCCTCGCTGAAACGATGCATCTCGGGCGGGGCACCGCTGCCGATCGAGGTCAAGCACGCCTTCGAGGCAGCGACCGGCTGCAAGCTGGTCGAAGGCTACGGCCTGTCGGAAAGCTCGCCCATCGCCACCTGCAACCCGCTCTACGGCGTCAACAAGACCGGCTCGATCGGCATTCCGCTGCCGCAGACCGTGATCGAGATCGTGTCGCTGGACGACCGCACCACCGTGATGCCGACCGGCGAGCGCGGCGAGGTCTGCATCCGCGGGCCGCAGGTGATGAAGGGCTACTGGAAGCGGCCGGAAGAGACGGCGGATGTGCTGCGCGACGGCCGGCTGCACACCGGCGATGTCGGCACCATGGACGAGGACGGCTATACCTTCATCGTCGACCGGATCAAGGACATGATCTTGTGCTCCGGCTTCAACGTCTATCCGCGCAATGTCGAGGAGGCGATCTACCTGCACCCGGCGGTCGAGGAATGCGTCGTCGCCGGCCTGCCCGACGCGTATCGCGGCCAGACGGTGAAGGCCTATGTCAAGCTGCGGGCCGGGCAGTCCCTGACCGCCGAGCAGCTGGTCGCCTTCCTGCACGACAAGCTGTCGCCGATCGAGATGCCGAAGCTGGTCGAATTCCGCGACACGCCGCTGCCGAAGACGCTGATCGGCAAGCTGTCGCGCAAGGCGCTGCTGGAGGCAGAGGCGGCGAAGGTGGCTGCGGCGGCGGAGATCCGGACCGGCACCTGATCGCGAGCGCTCCGGATTGACCTGGTGTCTTGGCTGCGCTACTTTACGTTTACGTAAACGGCAGCTTGCAACGCAGTCGGAGGTGATCGGCCATGGAGGCGGAAACCAGGGAGAAGCACGTCGAGGAGCGGAGCTACTCGATCGGCGACCTCGCCGCGGCGTTCGACATCACCGCGCGCAGCATCCGATTCTACGAAGACGAAGGCCTGCTGTCGCCCGAACGGGCCGGGCTGACGCGCATCTACAGCCATCGCGACCGGGCGCGTCTCGCCCTGATCTGCCGCGGCAAGCGGCTCGGCTTTTCCTTGGCCGACATCAAGGAATTCCTCGACCTCTACGACCGCGACCACAGCAAGGTCGGGCAGATGAGCTTCTTCCTGGCCCGCGCCCGGGCCCGGCGGGCCTCGCTCGAGACCCAACTGGTCGATGTCCAGCAGACCATCGAGGATCTGCGCGGCATCGAGGCCGAGATCACCGATTTCCTGAAGCGGGAAGGGGCGCTGCCGGAAGGCTGAGCCGCCCGTCCCAACAGCGGGCCCGTATCGAGTGATACATCCCCGCGACAAGAAAAGCTGAGGAGCCTGAGAGCATCATGGACAAGAGCGTCGTCATCGCCGGCTTCAAGCGGTCGCCGTTTCATCTCGCCAACAAGGGCGATCTGCGCCGGGTGCGGCCGGACGATCTGGTCGCCGACGTGATCAAGTCGCTGGTCGCCGAGACCAACGTCGACCCCGAGGCGATCGAGGACCTGATCCTCGGCTGCGCCTTCCCGGAGGGCGAGCAGGGCTTCAACATGGCCCGCATGGTCGTGTTCCTGGCCGGCCTGCCGCAATCGGTCGGCGGCGTCACCGTGAATCGCTACTGCGGGTCGTCGATGCAGGCGATCCACCAGGCAGCCGGCGCCATCCAGATGGGCGCGGGCGAGGCCTTCCTGTGCGCCGGCGTCGAGAGCATGACCCGGGTGCCGATGATGGGCTTCAACCCGGCGCCGAACCCGAAGCTGGCCGCCGAGATGCCGCAGGCCTATTTCAACATGGGCGTCACTGCCGAGAACCTGGCGGTGAAGTACCAGATCACCCGTGAAAGCCAGCAGGACTTCGCCATCCGGTCGCAGCAGCGCGCGGCCAAGGCCTGGGCGGACGGCAAGTTCGCCAAGGAGGTCGTGCCGATCGCGACACGGGACGGCACGGTTGAGCGCGACGGCACCATCCGCCCCGACACCAGCCAGGAAGGCCTGTCCGGGCTGAAGCCGGCCTTCGACCAGAACGGCACGGTGACCGCCGGCACCTCCAGCCCGCTGACCGACGGCGCCTCGGCGACGCTGGTGACCAGCGAGGCCTTCGCCAAGGCCGCCGGCCTGCCGATCCTGGCCCGCATCAAGTCGATCGCGGTGGCGGGCTGCGCACCGGAGATCATGGGCATCGGCCCGGTCGATGCCACCCGCAAGGCGCTGAAGCGCGCCGGGCTGACGATCAAGGACATCGACGTGGTCGAGCTGAACGAGGCCTTCGCCGCCCAGGCGCTGGCGGTCGGGCAGGATCTGGAGCTCGACTGGGCCAAGACCAACATCGACGGCGGTGCCATCGCGCTGGGCCACCCGCTCGGCGCCTCCGGCGCCCGGATCACCGGCAAGGCGGCCACGCTGCTGCAGCGCGAAGGTGGCCGGCTGGCCCTGGCCACCATGTGCATCGGCGGCGGCCAGGGCATCGCCACCATCCTCGAAGCCGCCTGATCCAATCGATACGACGTCAGCGCCGCCCTGACTCGGAGCCGCCTTGCGGGTCCGGACAGGCCGCGGCACCAGGGAGCTGAACCATGGATATCAAACAAGTCGCGGTGATCGGCGCCGGGGTGATGGGCAGCGGCATCGCCGCACACTTCGCCAATGCCGGCGTGCCGGTGCTGCTGCTCGACATCGTGCCCAAGGACGCCACCAACCGGAACGTGATCGCCGAGGGCGCGCTGGCGCGTATGGCCAAGACCGACCCGGCGCCCTTCATGTCGAAGGCGGCGGCGCGGCTGGTCGCCACCGGCAACACCGAGGACGACCTGAGCAAGCTGGCCGGCTGCGACTGGATCGTCGAGGCCGTGCTGGAAGACCCGAAGGTCAAGCAGGACCTCTACGCCCGCATCGAGAAGGTGTTGAAGCCGGGGGCGGTGATCTCCTCCAACACCTCGACCATCCCGCTGGCGATCCTGACCGAAGGCCGGTCGGAGGCGTTCCGGCGCGGCTTCATGGTCACCCATTTCTTCAACCCGCCGCGCTACATGCGTCTGCTGGAGCTGGTCGTCGGGCCCGAGACCGACCCGGCACTGGTTGCCGGCATCCGCCGCTTCGCCGATATCGGCCTCGGCAAGGGCGTGGTCGACTGCAAGGACACGCCCGGCTTCATCGCCAACCGCATCGGCACCTACTGGATCCAGTCCGCGGTCAACGCCGCCGTCGATCTCGGCCTGACGGTCGAGGAGGCGGATGCGGTCGCCGGCCGGCCGATGGGCGTGCCGAAGACCGGCGTGTTCGGGCTGATCGACCTGGTCGGCCTCGACCTGATGCCGCACATCGCCAAGAGCCTGCTGGCCACCCTGCCGAAGGACGACCCGTACCGCGACATCTACCGGGTCGAGCCGGTGATCGAGCAGCTGATCGCCGACGGCTACACCGGCCGCAAGGGCAAGGGCGGCTTCTATCGCCTCAGCAGGGCCGCCGACGGCAGCCGGGTGAAGGAAAGCGTCGACCTCAAGACCGGCGCCTGGGCGAAATCGGACAAGCCGAAGCTGGAGGCGGTCGACGCCGCCCGTGGCGGCGGGCTGAAAGCCCTGGTCGGCTTCGACGACAAGACCGGCCGCTTCGCCGCGACCGTGCTGGGCCAGACCCTGTCCTACGCCGCCGGGCTGGTGCCGCAGATTGCCGACACGGTGGTCGCGGTCGATGAGGCGATGCGCCTGGGCTACAACTGGGGCTTCGGCCCGTTCGAGCTGATCGACCAGGTCGGCGCCGATTGGCTGATCGGCTGGCTGGAGGCCCAGGGCAAGCCGGTGCCGGCGCTGCTGAAATCCGCGCAGGGCCGCAGCTTCTACCGGGTCCAGGACGGCCGCCTGCAATACCTGACCACCGGCGGCGATTATGCCGATGTCGTGCGGCCCGAGGGCGTGCTGCTGCTGGCCGACATCAAGCGCATGGCCAAACCGATCGCCCGGAACGGCTCGGCGGCGTTGTGGGACATCGGCGACGGCGTCACCTGCTACGAGTTCATCTCGAAGATGAACAGCCTCGACGACCAGACCATGGCCCTGCTGGGCGAGGCGATCCGCATCACGGCGTCCAAGTACAAGGCGATGGTGGTCTACAACGAAGGCACCAACTTCTCGGTCGGCGCCAATCTCGGCCTCGCCCTGTTCGGCATCAACATCGCGCTGTGGCCGCAGATCGAGGCTCTGATCAAGGGCGGCCAGGACGCCTACAAGGCGCTGAAATTCGCGCCGTTCCCGACCGTGGCGGCGCCCGCCGGCATGGCGCTGGGCGGCGGCTGTGAGATCCTGCTGCATTCCGCGGCGATCCAGGCCCATGCCGAGACCTATTGCGGCCTGGTCGAGGTCGGGGTCGGGCTGATCCCGGGCTGGGGCGGCTGCAAGGAGATGCTGCTGCGCGCCAATGCCCAGCCGAAGCGCCCCGGCGGCCCGATGCCGCCGCTCGGCCAGGTGTTCCAGACCATCGGCACGGCCCAGGTGGCGAAATCGGCCTTCGAGGCGAAGGAGCTGCTGTATCTCCGCCCCGCCGACGGCATCACCATGAACCGCGACCGGCTGCTGGCCGACGCCAAGGCCAAGGCGTTGGCCCTGGCCGAAGGCTACCAGCCGCCCAAGCCGGCGGTGGAGATCCGCCTGCCGGGCCCGACCGCCCGGACGGCGTTCGACCTCGCGGTCGCCGACCTGGCCCGATCAGGCAAGGCGACGCCGCATGACGTCGTCGTCTCGGACAAGCTGGCCTATGTCCTGTCCGGCGGCGACACCGACATCACCGAGACGCTGACCGAGGACGACGTGCTGGCGCTGGAGCACGAGATGTTCGCCCAGCTGGTGCGGACCCCCGGCACCATCGCCCGGGTCGAGCACATGTTGACCACCGGCAAGCCGTTGCGGAACTGAGAGGATCCGAGAGATGCCCAGCTACAAGGCCCCGCTCGACGACATCCGCTTCGTGCTGCACGAGCTGCTCGATGTCGGCCAGCTCGCCAAACTGCCCGGCTATGAGGAGGCGACGCCGGACACGGTCGACGCCATCCTGGAAGAGGCGGCGCGCCTGGCCGAGAACGAGCTGACGCCCTTGAACCAGCCCGGCGACGAGGAGGGCTGCCGCTTCGAGAACGGCGTCGTTTACACGCCGAAGGGCTTCAAGGAAGCCTATCGCACCTTCACCGCGGGCGGCTGGACCGGCCTGTCTGCCGACCCGGCCTATGGCGGCCAGGGCATGCCCAAGGCGGTGAACTTCGTGATGGAGGAGGTGCTGTCCTCCGCCAACATGTCGTTCGGCATGTATCCCGGCCTGTCGCAGGGCGCCTACAACGCGATCGAGGCCTATGGCGACGACGCGCAGAAGGCGACCTACCTGCCCAAGCTGGCCGACGGCATCTGGTCCGGCACCATGTGCCTGACCGAGCCGCATTGCGGCACCGATCTCGGCCTGATCCGCACCAAGGCGGAACCCGCGGCCGACGGCGCCTGGAGCATCACCGGCACCAAGATCTTCATCTCGGCCGGTGAGCACGACCTGACCGAGAACATCATCCACCTGGTGCTGGCCCGGCTGCCCGATGCCCCGCCCGGCATCAAGGGCATCAGCCTGTTCGTGGTGCCGAAGTTCCTGCCGAAGGAAGAGGGCGGGTCGGTTGCCGCCGGGGCGCGCAACGGCATCGCCTGCGGCTCGATCGAACACAAGATGGGGATCAAGGCCTCGTCGACCTGCGTGATGAACCTCGACGGCGCCACCGGCTGGCTGGTCGGCGAGAAGCACAAGGGCATGCGGGCGATGTTCGTGATGATGAACACCGCCCGGCTCGGCGTCGCGCTGCAGGGGCTGGGCATCGCCGAGGTTGCCTATCAGAACGCCGTGATCTACGCCAAGGACCGGCTGCAGGGCCGCGCACTGGCCGGCACCCAGGCGCCGGACAAGCCGGCCGACCCGATCATCGTCCATCCCGACGTGCGCAAGAACCTGCTGACCGGCAAGGCCTTCGCCGAGGGAGCGCGGGCGCTGGGCTATCTCGTCGGCATCAACATCGACCTCTACACCAAACACCCCGACCCGGCGGTGCGGCAGCAGTCGAACGACTTCGTGTCGCTGATGACGCCGATCCTGAAGGCGTATTTCACCGATATGGGGCTGGAGGTCGCGGTCCGGTCGCAGCAGGTGCTGGGCGGCCATGGCTATATCCGCGAATGGGGGATGGAGCAGTTCGTCCGCGACGCCCGCATCGCCCAGATCTACGAGGGCGCCAACGGCATCCAGGCCCTGGATCTGGTCGGCCGCAAGATGCCGCAGGACATGGGCCGGCTGCTGCGCAGCTTCTTCCACCCGGTCGACGCCTTCATCCGGGAGGAGGCCGAGAACCCGGCGATGCTGGAATTCGTCGGCCCCTTGGCCAAGGCCTTCGGCAAGCTGCAGCAGGCCACGGCCTGGATCGCGCAGAAGGGCCTGAAGGACCCGGAGGAGGCGGGCGCCGCGTCGTCCGACTACCTCAAGCTGTTCGCCCTGGTGGCGGTCGGCTGGATGTGGGCGCGAATGGCCAAGCTGGCGCTGGAGAAGGCGCCGAAGGCGAACGGCCGGGCCGGCTTCTACGACGCCAAGCTGAAGACGGCGCGGTTCTTCATCCAGCGCATGCTGCCGGAGACCGGGTCGCTGTTCATCCAGATCATGGCCGGCAAGGCGCCGCTGATGGCTCTGGAGGCGGAGGCGTTCTGAGGAACACATTGATTTGTTTTGTCATCCTCGGGCTTGACCCGAGGATCCAGGGGCCACGCAGAGCCGTTCTGCCGGCTCCTGGATGCCACGGTCGAGCCGTGGCATGACAAAAAGGGCAGGGTGCTTCCACCCATGAATCTTTACCTCCGCCTCATCCGGGTCGTGCTGGCGGCGCTGTTCGGCCGGCGCATCGGCATGCTCGACGACAGCGTGGTCGGGTTCCGGGTCTGGCCGAACGACCTGGATTTCAACCTGCACATGAACAACGGCCGTTACCTCACGGTGATGGACCTCGGCCGCACCGACCTGATGATCCGGGCCGGCCTGGTCGGGACGCTGTGGCGCCGTCGCTGGGCGCCGGTGCTGGGCGGCGCGACCATCCGCTACCGCCGCTCGCTCCCGGCCTTCGGCCGCTACCGCCTGCACACCCGGCTGCTGGGCTGGGACGAGAAGTGGCTGTATCTCGACCAGGTGTTCGAAGATGCCGGCGGCGCCACCGCCGCCCATGCCGTGGTCAAGGCCGTCTTCCGCCGCCGCGGCGGCACGGTGCCGACGGCGGAGATCGCCGCGGCCCTGGGCTGGCAGGGCGCGGCCCCCAAGCTGCCCGACTATGTCCTGGCCCTGCGTGATGGCGAGGACGCGATGCGCGACGGCCTGCGCGAGCCCGCCCGCGCCGCCTGACCGCGCCCTGCCTGTGCCTTGTTCTCGCCCCGACGCCGCGTCAGGCTGATGCCGGATTCGGACGGGAGGGACAATTGAGGACCCTGGCGCATCTCGTCATCGGCGCATCCCTGTTGGCAGGCCTGATCGGCGGATCGGCGGAAGCGGCCGGCGTCGCCGACCCCAAGGCCACGGGCCAGGCCATCACCACCCTCTACATCCCGCTCGGCCTGACCCGTGCCATCGCCGCCAGCTGCGACCGGACCGACCCGTCCGGCGCCGCGGCGCATGCGGCCGCGCTCGATGCTTGGCGCAAGGCCAATGACGCCGACCGTCTGGACCGGCTGCTGGAGCGGGTGATGGCCGGCTTCAGCAGCATCGCCCAGACCCGCTCAAAGCTCGACGACGCGCTGAAGGCCCAGGCCGATGCCATGATCCAGACGGCGCCGCTGCTGTGCTCCGCCCTGCCGGCCGTGTTCGCCGACAAGAGCTTCGCCCTGGCCGAC
The DNA here is from genome assembly GCF_057815775.1 of Inquilinus sp. Lineage (NCBI taxonomy): Bacteria > Pseudomonadati > Pseudomonadota > Alphaproteobacteria > Rhodospirillales > Rhodospirillaceae > Inquilinus > Inquilinus sp. The sequence goes on along the minus strand of NZ_JBYRFX010000276.1, from coordinate 7,757 downwards.
AAGGCAGGGCCGGCGCGGGTCGTGCTCAGCGCCATGGTCGGCACCGGACCGCAGCCGAAGACGTTGTATTCCGCCGGCCAGCTCTCGGCCCTGGCGGCGGAGGCCTGGCGCCAGGCGCCGGCCGGCGACGAGACCGACCAGACCAACTGGGTGTCCAATGTGCTCGGGCGCACGGGCCTGATCGCCGTCTCGGGCCGTGCCGTCGACAGCGACACCCTGCAGCAATGGACCGACGACCAGCAGTCCCTCTGGAACGTCAAATGCGACTTTGCCGATGATGCCGAGGAAACGCTGTTCCGCCGGCAGCAGGGCCGCGACGTCGTCGTCTCCGGCCACATCGACCGGGTCTACGATTTCAAGCTGATCAAGCTGGAAGGCTGCCGGCTGCTGGACGACGCTGATGGCATCGCCAAGGCCAACCTGTCGGATGAGCTGGGCCTGACGCCGAAACCGAAGTCGCTGTTCTCGATCGCGCAGCTGTCTGCGGTGGCGACGGAGCTGTTCCAGCGCGCGCCCGGCCAGAAGGACGACGACAAGGCCGACGCGGTCACCACGGCGATGCAGAAGCTGGGGCCCGTCGCCCTCGGCGGCCGCTCCGACGGTGACGACCGGCTGCGGCAGTGGCTGCCGGAACAGCAATCGGTCTGGTCCGTCCGCTGCGAATTTGGTGACGATTCGGAAAAGGCGCGGTTCCAGCAGGCCAAGGGACAGGACATCGCCATCCTCGGCCAGATCAGCCGGGTCTATGCCTTCAAGGTGTTCATCCTGTCTGGCTGCCGGGTGCTGGCCGACCCGTCGCGCATCGCCCGCTCGACCCTGCCGGAGGCCGGTGAACTGGAATACCGGCCGCCTGACGCGCAGGAAGTCGATGCCGGGGCCGGCAAGGGTGTCCCGGCCGACCAGATCGAGGCGATGCTGTTCCGCGAGCAGTTCCAGGTCGGGATCAATCCGATGGGCGGCGGCACCTACACCGACCGCAACGAGGAGGCCTACCTGCTGCTGAAGGACGGCACCGCCTATCGCTACGATTTCGCCTATCCGCCGACCGACCTGGACGCGGCGCAGGTGCGGCGCCGGGCGCCGCAGGACTGGTCGCGCTGGGAGCATTCGGACGACCGGTACGTGATGACCGCGGCGGCGGGGCCGAAGGCGGATCTGCCCAGCTTCACCGTGCTGAAGCCGTTCCCGGCCGATGCCCGGCTCGACCACGCCTATTACTACCTGAACGTCTCGCAGGGTGGCGTCACCACCCGCATCAACATCGTCTTCCGGCCCGACGGCACCTTCGAACGGCACCAGTCCGGCAGCTTCTTCATGCACAGCGTGGTGGGCACGGGGCCGGATGGCGGCTCGGTCGGCGTCTCCGGCGGCGGGGTCGGCGCCGTGATGAACGAGAACGGCTTTTCCGTCGGCGGGGCGACCAAATCGGCCGATACCACCGGGCACTACCGGTTCGACGGCTACGCCTTGCAGCTGACGGCAGAAGACGGCTCGGTCTTCCCGGCTGCGCGTTGGCGTCGCGATCGGCGACGCCGCGGCGCCAGATACGATCAATATCGGCGGGACCAGCTATTGGGATGCCGCGAAGGACAAGTAAGCGCGTGTCCCGTCAGGACACATGGTCCTTCTTCCACTTCAGCACCTTCTTCAGAATCATGTTCCGGCGCAGCGCCGACAAATGGTCGACGAACAGCACGCCGTCGAGATGGTCGATCTCATGCTGCACGCAGGTCGCCAGGATGCCGGTCGCGTGCCGCTCCTGCTTCGCCCCGGTCTCGTCGAGATAGCGGAACTTCACCTCGGCCGGGCGCACCACCTCGGCCCATTGCTCGGGCAGGGACAGGCAGCCTTCCTCGGCGGTCTGCAGGTCTTCCGACGTCCAGGTGATCTCCGGGTTGATCAGCCGCAGCGGCGCCGGCGGCTCGTTCTTGCCGGCGACGTCGATCACGACGATGCGCTCCAGGATCCCGATCTGCGGCGCCGCCAGCCCGATGCCGGGGGCATCGTACATGGTTTCCAGCATGTCGTCGGTCAGCTTGCGGATGCGGTCATCCACCTGCGCGACCGGCTTTGCCTTGGTCTTCAGTCGGGAATCGGGGGCGATCAGGATCGGGAGTCTGGACATGGTGCCGACGAGATAGGCATGTGCCGGACGGGGGTCAAGCTTCGCCATCGGTGCCGGGCCTGTGCTAGGGTGCCCGCCGCGCCGCCGGGGCGCAGCCAGCTGACGAGGAACGACTGCCGTGACCGTGATTGCCAAGCCCGAAACATCGCTGCTCGCCGACATGGCGCCTGAGGAGCAGGAACGGCTGCGGTCGATCGCCGAGGAAGTCCGCAGCGGCGCCAATTGGGTGGTGCGCAAGCGCCGGCTGCTCGACACGCTGCTGGCGATCGAGGCCGCGATCGGCGGCTCGCCGGATGAGGCGCTGATCGGCGACGGCAGCGACTTCGCCGCCCTGCGCGCCGAGATCCAGAAGATGGAAGAAGAGGCGCATGCCGCCGCCGTCGCCGCCGGCGAGGCGCCGGACGAGCCGCTGGACGACGCCGAACTGGCCGCCGCCGCGAATGAGATCGCCTTCCTGACCGGGCTGCCGACCTATGTCGGCTCGGTGCTCGAACTGCTCGACGAGAGCGAGATCGCCAGCGTCGAACAGGCCGCCTTCTATCACCTGTCGGCCCATTCCGAGCACCAGCAGGCCGCCGATGCCTGGTTCGACGCGGATATCCGCAATGACAAGGCGTTCCGCAAGTTCCTGCGCGCCAACCGCGACTATTCCGACCTGCTCGACCGGTTCGAGGAGATGCTCGACGTGGTCGAGGAGGGGCCGGAGGACGAGGATCTGGACCTGCCGGATGTGACGCGGCACTGATCGTCCGGAGCATCGGAGTGGCGGGAGGGACGATGAAGCCCGGAAACGCGATCTTTTCCGGCCTCGGCACCACCGTGTTCGAGGTCATGTCCCGTCTGGCGCGGCAGCATGGCGCGGTCAATCTCGGCCAAGGCTTTCCGGACGGCAAGGGCCCCGAGGACGTGCTGCGCATCGCCGCCACGGCGGTCACCGACGGCTGGAACCAGTATCCGCCGATGATGGGCCTGCCGGAGCTGCGGCAGGCCGTGGCGGCGCATGACAAGCGCTTCTACGGGCTCGACGTCGACCCCGATGCCGAGGTGGTGGTCACCTCGGGCGCCACCGAGGCGCTGGCGGCTGCCCTGTTTGCCCTGATCGAGCCGGGCGACGAGGTGGTGCTGTTCGAACCGCTGTACGACGCCTATCTGCCGCTGGTCCGCCGCGCCGGCGGCGTGCCGAAATTCGTGCATCTGACGCCGCCCGACTGGTCCTTCGACCGGGCGGCGCTGGCCCGCGCCTTCTCACCGCGGACCAAGGCGGTGCTGTTCAACAACCCGCTGAACCCGGCGGCCAAGGTGTTCGGCGCGGCCGAGCTCGACCTCCTCGCCGAATTCATCGAGGGCTCGAACGCCTATGCCATCTGCGACGAGGTGTACGAACACCTCGTCTTCGACGGCCGCCGCCACCAGACGCTGATCGCGCGCCCCGGCATGCGCGAGCGCTGCGTGAAGATCGGCTCGGCCGGCAAGACCTTCTCGCTGACCGGCTGGAAGGTCGGCTACATTACCGCCGCGCCGGCCCTGGCGACGCTGCTGGGCAAGGCGCACCAGTTCCTGACCTTCACCACGCCGCCGAACCTGCAGGCCGCCGTGGCCTATGGCCTGGCCAAGGGCGACGACTACTATGACGGCCTGGTCGTGGAGCTGCAGGGCAAGCGCGACCGCTTCGCCGCCGGGCTGCAGCAGCTGGGTCTGGCGGTGCTGCCCTGCGACGGCACCTATTTCGTCAATCTCGACATCGGCTCGACCGGCTTCAACGGCGACGACCAGGCCTTCTGCCGCCATCTGATCGAGGATGTCGGCGTCGCCGCAATTCCGGTCTCGGCCTTCTATGCGGAAAATCCGCTGTCGACCGTGGCCCGGTTCTGCTTCGCCAAGCAGGATGCGGTGCTGGACAATGCGCTGGAGCGCCTGGCCCGGCGCTTCGGCTGAAGGAGGCTGCCCTGCCCGAGTTGCTCCGGAACCACCTGCGGCATCATCTGCGGTTCTACGCCGCGCTCCTGCTGGGGGTGCTGCTGTGGCTGGCGCTTGGCCGCGGGAACGGTGCCCCGCTGTCGGTGGTCGTCGCGGGCGACGGCTTCTTCGGCCTCTATCTGATCTGGACGGCCGTGCTGGTTCGCATCGCGACGCCGGATGTGATGCGGCGCAAGGCGGATATCGAGGATGAGGGCATGCCGCTGATCGCGGCGATCACCGTTATCGCCATCGGCCTCAGCGTCGCCTCGATCTTCAGCCTGCTGAACCAGTCCGACACGTCGACGCTGCATCTGCTGCTGGCGATCGCCAGCGTGCTGCTGGGCTGGGTCACCCTGCACACCATCATCGCCTTTCGCTACGCCCATATCTATTACGGCCGCGCCGAAGGGCCCGGGGCCGATAGGGCGGGCAAGCGCCAGGATGCCGAAGGGCTGGAATTTCCCGGCGACGGCGAGCCGGGGATCTGGGATTTCCTGTACTATTCCTTCGTCGTCGGCATGACGGCCCAGGTCTCCGACGTGCAGGTCACGAATTCCTATATGCGCCGGATAACCCTCTTCCACGGCGTGCTCTCCTTCCTCTTCAACGCCGTGATCCTGGCGCTCGCGGTCAATGTCGCGGCCGGCCAGGCGCATTAAATGCCCTTGGGGTTGACAGATGCCCCGGTACGTCCGACCTTTATCGCAGGTGCAAACAACTGAGAGGAGGTGATCCGATGTCTAGCGCTCCGGTGAACATGATCTCCGCGTCGACCCTTATGGGGCATGCGTCGGATCTGGCAGCGTCGGCAACCTCCGGTATGCCGGCCTGACCTGATCGCTTCGTCGCGGTGATCCTTGAGCGGCGGCATCCAAGACCGTCGCTTCACCGAACGTTGAACTGGAAACCGCCGTCCTTCGGGGCGGCGGTTTTCCGTTGGGTCGAGGCCTTCGGAAACCGGACCGAGCCCCAGCATTGTGCAATGCACCCATGCGGGGGGTCTGCGGCATTGACTTTCGACCTCCGCACCGCCACTTCTACGATCGAATTCAAACACCATCCCGGCATGGTTTCGCCGCTGCCCGCGAGACGCGATCTGCAGCGCAGGACGCTGCCGTTTGCGCGTCCGTAAGGCGCCATGTGGGTCCGGAGGGGATCCGCCCGGGACCGGCTTACCAAGGGAGAATAATACATGCAGAACGACAAGCCTCTCGCCGGCAAGACGATCGCCATCCTCGTTTCCAATGGTTTCGAGGAAATCCAGATGACCGAGCCGCAGCGGGCCCTGCTCGCCGCCGGTGCCACGCTCAAGATCGTCTCGACCGAGCAGGGGCTGGTCAATGGTTGGCATGACAAGGCCTGGGGCCACTACTTCGCCGTGGACGTCCCGCTGTCGAACGCGCTCGGCGCGGATTTCGACGCGGTGCTGATCCCCGGCGGCGAGCGTGGCGTGGCCAAGCTGGCGGCCAACCCGCACACCAAGCGCATCCTCCGCGGCTTCGTGGATGCCGGCAAGCCGATCGCGGCCCTGGGCGTTGCCCCGCAGCTGCTGGCGCTGGCCGAACGGATCCAGGGCCGCACCGTGGTCGCCAATGACAGCATCCGCGAGACGCTGGAAGCGGCCGGTGCCAAGCTGGCCGACGACAGCGTGCTGGTCGACGGCAACCTGATCACGGCCCGCGACGACCTCGACATGGACGCCTTCAAGGGCGCGATCGTCGAGCACTTCACGACGGTTGCCGCTTCGCTGGCCGCCGCCGCCTGATCCTTCGGGACCAGCGCGAGAAATGTGAAAGGGCGCCGTTTCCGGCGCCCTTTTTGCTGTGCGGTCGATGCCGCGGTGGGAGAGTGAGTGGGCGGCCTACGCCGCCTCGTCCTGCCGCCGTGCCGGGGTCGGCGTGTCCCAGAAGTGGCAGGCGGCCTGGTGGCCGGGGTTGCCGACATCGCCCAGCTGCGGCGCTACCTGGGCGCAGAGATCCTGCGCCTTGGGGCAGCGGGTGCGGAAATAGCAGCCGCTGGGCGGATTCAGCGGGCTCGGCAGATCGCCGGTCAGCACGATCCGCTTCTTGGCCCGCTCCGCATCCGGGTCGGGCAGGGGGACCGCCGAAATCAGCGCCTGGGTATAGGGGTGGCGCGGATTGTCGTAGATGTCGTCGCGGTCGGCGACCTCCACCAGCTTGCCGAGATACAGCACCATGATCCGGTGGCTGATGTGGCGCACCACGGACAGGTCGTGGCTGATGAAGATCAGCGACAGGCCGAACTGGCGCTGCAGCCGCATCAGCAGGTTGACGATCTGGCTCTGGATCGACACATCAAGCGCCGACACCGGCTCGTCGCAGATGATCAGCTTCGGGTTCAGGATCATCGCCCGGGCGATGCCGATGCGCTGCGCCTGGCCGCCGGAGAATTCATGCGGGTAGCGGTTGATCATCTCGGGCCGCAGCCCGACCAGCGCCATGATCTCCTCGACCTTGGCGCGGCGCTCCTTCTTGCTCAGCTTGGCCTCGAACACGTCGAGTGGCTCGCCGATGATCTCGCCCACCGTCATGCGCGGATTCAGCGAGGCCAGCGGATCCTGGAAGATGATCTGCAGGTCCTGCCGCTTCTCGCGCATCGTGTTGCTGTCGAGATTGGCGATGTTCTCGCCCATCCACACCACCTGGCCCCCGGTCGGCGGGATCAGCTGCAGCACGGCGCGGCCGAGGGTCGACTTGCCGCAGCCGGATTCGCCGACCACGCCCAGCGTCTCGCCGGCCTTCAGGTCGAAGCTGACGCCGTCGACCGCCTTCAGGTAGTCGCGATGCCCCGACCACATGTGCCGCTTCGGCATGGCGAAATGCACGCGCAGGTCGCGCACGGACAGGATGGGCTTGCCGTCGGATTGGAACGTGTCGGTCATGGCGCGGACCTCAATGACGGGTGCGGGCGGCGCGGTCGGCGTCGATGACGGCGCGGTCGGCCTCGGTCAGGGGCAGGGCGGTCAGGTGGCAGGCCTTGGCCCGCAGGCTCCCGGCATCGCCGCAGGGGCGCAGCGTCGGCTCCTCGGCCACGCAGCGGGCATGGGCGTAGCGGCAGCGGGGCTGGAAGTTGCAGCCCGGCGGCAGGTCCTGCAGGTTCGGCGGCTGGCCGCCGATCGACGGCAGCTCGGCATGCCGGTCGGAGTTGAGGCGCGGCATGCTCTGCAGCAGGCCTTCGGTGTACGGGTGCTGCGGGTCGTAGAAGATGTCCCGCACCGACCCGGCCTCGATCACGTTGCCGGCATACATCACCATCACCCGGTCGGCGAGCCCGGCGATGACGCCGAGATCGTGGGTGATCAGGACGATCGAGGTGTTGAACTCGCGCTTCAGGTCACGCATCAGGTCCAGGATCTGGGCCTGGACGGTGACGTCGAGCGCCGTGGTCGGCTCGTCGGCGATCAGCAGGTCGGGCTGGCACAGCAGCGCCATGGCGATCATCACGCGCTGGCGCATGCCGCCGGAGAACTCGTGCGGGTAGAAGTCGATGCGACGCGCCGCGTCGGGAATCTTCACGGCGTCGTGCGCCTGGATCGCGCGCACCCGCGCGTCGCGCCGCGCGAGGCCGCGGTGCAGCTCCAGCACCTCGGTCATCTGGCGTTCGACGGTGAGGTACGGGTTGAGCGACGTCATCGGATCCTGGAAGATCATCG
>NZ_JBYRFX010000275.1:0-31525 GCF_057815775.1 Inquilinus sp. | reverse complement strand
TGCGTGCCCAGCGACCCGACATCGACCATCGCGACCTCTTCCGGCGGGATGCGGAAGGCGGCGTGGTGCTCCGTGCTCAGCCCGCCGCCGATGGCGATCTCGGCCGGCCCCGCCCCTGCGGTGATGCGGATGGCGCTGCCGACCGGGGCATAGACCGAATCCGCCGGGCCCGACCAGATGTCGGCACGGCGGCCGACAGCCGCGAACACCTCGCCGTCCACCGTGATGTCGACCGTGCCGGACAGCACCGCGACGATGCTTTCATGCTTCGGCAGCGACGTCTCGAAGGCCTCGCCCGGCTGAAGCACGACCAGGTTGAAATACACGCTGGCCATGCGCGGATCGTGTTCGAGGATCGGCCGGTTGCGGTTGTCGAAGCGGCGGATGATGTCAGGCATGTGCGACCTGCTGGTTCTGATCGGAGAGGACGCCGCTGAGATCGAGGTCGGCGGCGTAGTGGCATGCGGCGGCGTGGCCGCCGAAATCCTGCAGCGGCGGCTTGGTGGTGCGGCAGAGATCGGTGGCGAAGCGGCAGCGTGGATGGAAGGCGCAGCCCGACGGCCGGTTGGCAGGGTCCGCCACCTCGCCCTTCAGCTGGATGCGCCGGCGCTGGCGCTGTCGCCGCGGGTCGGGCACCGGCAGCGCCGACAGCAGCGCCTCGGTGTAGGGGTGGCGCGGCCGGGTGTAGAGCTCGTCGATCTTGGCGATCTCGACGATCTGGCCGACATACATCACCACGACGCGGTCGCAGATGTACTGGATGACGCTGAGGTCGTGGCTGACGAACAGGTAGGTCAGCCCGAATTCCTCCTGCAGATCCTTCAAGAGGTTCAGGGTCTGGGCCCGGACGCTGACGTCCAGCGCCGACACCGCCTCGTCCAGGATCACCAGCCGCGGCCGGGTGGCGAGCGCCCGGGCGATGCCGATGCGCTGCCGTTCGCCGCCGGAGAAGGCGTGCGGGTAGCGGCCGGCATATTCCGGCCGCAGGCCGACCCGCTCCATCAGCCCGGCGACCAGGCCGGGGATCTCGCGATTCGTCGCCAGGCCATTGACGCGCAGCACCTCGCTGATGATGTCGATCACCGTCATGCGCGGGTCGAGCGAGGCCTGCGGGTCCTGGAACACGAAGCGCAGGTCGGTGCAGTAGGGCCGCCGCTGCTTCTCGCTGAGGGTGGCCAGGTCGACCTCCCGCCCCTGCGGGTCGCGATAGGCGATGTGGCCGCCCGTCGGCTTGTGCGCGCCCAGCAGGCAGCGGGTGACGGTGGATTTGCCGCAGCCGGATTCCCCGACCAGCCCCAGCGTCTCGCCCTGGCGGATGTCGAAGGACACGCCGTCGACCGCGCGCACCGGATTGGACCGGCCCGACCGGAACATGCGGACGCGGGGGGCGAACACCATCTCCAGGTCGCGCACCTGAAGCAGGTTTTGCGGCGCAAGCTCAGCCATGCAGGGCGCTCCTGATCGACGGCGCCGGGTCGGCGCGTTCCTGCAGCACGCAGCGCGCGGTGCGGCCGGCACCGAGCACGACCTGCGGCGGCTCGCGCACATCGCAGACGCCGGCGATCGCCTGGTCGCAGCGCGGGTGGAAGGCGCAGCCCGTCGGCCGGTTGAAGGCCGACGGCACCAGGCCGCGGATCGCCGCCAGCCGCCGCACCCGCTGGCGCGACAGGGTCGGCACCGATTTCAGCAGCGCCTGGGTGTAGGGGTGGCGCGGGTCGTAGAAGATCTCGTCGACCGTCCCGGTTTCGACCACCTTGCCGAGATACATCACCGCGACCTGGTCGGCGACATCGGCCACCACGCCCAGGTCATGGGTGATGAACAGGATCGACAGGCCGTGCTCCGCCTGCAGCTTCTTGAACAGGTCGAGGATGTTGGCCTGGGTGGTGACATCCAGCGCCGTGGTCGGTTCGTCGGCGATGATCAGCCGGGGGCCGCAGGCCAGCGCCAGGGCGATGCAGACCCGCTGCCGCATGCCGCCGGAGAATTCGAAGGGATAGCTGTCCAGCCGCTCGGCCGGGCGCGGGATGCCGACATCGTTCAGGCATTCCAGCGCCCGGTCGCGCGCCTGCTTGCGGTTCAGCCCCATATGCTGGCGGATCACGACGTCGAGCTGCTGGCCGACGGTGTGGACCGGCGACAGCGCCGCCATCGGCTCCTGCGACACCAGCGAGATCTCGGCGCCGCGGATGGCGCGGATCGCCGGGCCGCGCGGCGGCAGGCTGCCGATATCGACCAGCGGCCCCGCAGCACTGCGATAGGTGATGCGCCCGCCGGCAATCCGCACCCGGTCGGGCAGCAGGTTCATCAGCGCCCGGCCCGTCAGGCTCTTGCCCGAGCCGGATTCGCCGACGATGCACAAGGTCTTGCCGGCCGGCAGCTCGAAGCTGACGCCATCGACCGGGCGGATCAGCCCGTCCTCGGTGCCGATCTGGATCTGCAGGTCTTCGACCCGCAGCAGCAGGCCGTCGTCCAGCACCGGCGCGGCCGGATTGGCGCGCGGTTCAGTTGTAGGGGTCGGCGGCATCGCGGATCCCATCACCCAGGAAGTTGAGGGCCAGCACGGCCACGACTACGGCGATGCCCGGCGCGAACAGCCAGGGCGCCGTGGTCACGGCCAGCAGGTTCTGCGCGTCCTTCAGCAGCACGCCCCAGCTGATCACCGGCGGCTTGATGCCGATGCCGAGAAAGCTGAGCGCGGTTTCGGCCAGGATCATCGCCGGGATCGCCAGCGTCACCGAGGCGATGATGTGGCTGATGAAGGACGGCACCATGTGCCGCCAGATCACCCGCTGGCGGGAACAGCCGTCAAGGCGGGCGGCCAGCACGAAATCCTCGGTCCGCAGCGCCAGGAACCGGCCGCGGACGACGCGCGCCAGGTCGGTCCAGCCGATCAGCGACAGGATCACCGTGATCCAGAAATAGACCATCAGCGGCGCGATGTTGGTCGGGATCGCGGCGGCCAGGCCCATCCACAGCGGGATGGTCGGGATCGACTTCAGCAGGTCGATCGTGCGCTGCACCACCTCGTCCACCCAGCCGCCGTAATAGCCGGAGATGCCGCCGAGCAGGATGCCCAGGAACAGGCTGATGGCGACGCCGACCAGGCCGATCGACATCGAGATGCGGGCGCCGTGGATGGTCAGGGACAGCACGTCGCGGCCCAGCCGGTCGGCACCCCACAGGTAGAACGGCGCCTTCGGGTCGACCGGCCCGATCAGGTGCCGGTCCCACGGGATCAGGCCGAGGAGATAGTAGGGCTCGCCCTTCACGAACAGCCCGACCGGGATCACCGCCTTGGGGTCGCCGACATAGACGCGCTGCACCGTCAGCGGGTCGACCGTGCTCTTGATGCCGTTGACATAGGCCAGCACGAAATTGCCCTGGGCGTCGTGGCCGCCGAAGCGCAGCATCTGCGGCGGCGCGTAGGTGTAGCGCGAGTTGTAGGTGTCGGGCCCGGTCGGGGCGATGATCTCGGCGAAGGCCGCGACCAGGTAGATCCCGATCACCACCACGCCGCTCCAGCAGGCCAGCTTGTGCCGCCGGAAGCGCCGCCAGATCAGGCTCCACTGGCCCCGTTCGGCGCTGCGCGAGCGCAGTGCCGGGGCTGCAGCAGAGGTCGGCTGGGCGATGGCCATGGCGCCCTCCCTCACATGTGCCGCACGCGTGGGTCGAGCCACGCGAGCAGCAGATCGGAAATGAAGCTGCCGAGCACCGTCAGGGCGCTGAGCATCAGGATGAAGGACCCGGCGAGGTACATGTCCTGGGTCAGCAGGGCGCCGAGCAGCAGCGGCCCCGCGGTCGGCAGGCTGAGCACCACCCCGACGATGACGGTGCCGGAGACCAGGTTGGGCAGGATCCAGCCGATGGTCGAGACGAAGGGGTTGAGCGCGACCCGCACGGGATAGCGCAGCAGCACCGTCATCTCCGGCAGCCCCGCCGCCCGGGCGGTGGTGACATAGGGCTTGTTCAGCTCGTCCAGCAGATTGGCCCGCATGATCCGGACCAGCGACGCGGTGCCGTGCACCGCCAGCACGAACACCGGCAGGTACAGATGCGCCGCGAGGTCGACGACCTTGCCCCAGCCCCAGGGCGCATTGATGTATTCGGCGGAGAAGAAGCCGCCGGAATCGGCGCCGAGGAAGCGCGACAGTACGAACATCAGCACCAGGGCCAAGAGGAAGCTGGGGATCGCCAGGCCGAGGAAGCTGAGGAAGGTGACGATATAGTCCAGCGTCGAATATCGCCGCACCGCGCTGTAGATGCCGACCGGCAGCGAGATCGCCCAGGTCACGATCAAGGTGATGAAGGACAGCAGCAGGGTCATGCCCAGCCGGTCCCACATCAGCAGGGCGACCGGCTGGTTCCATTCGAAGGACTGGCCGAAATCGCCTGAGAAGACGATGTTCGAAATCCAGCGCCAGTACTGGATATACCAGGGCTGGCCGAGTCCGTACTGGGCGCGCAGCGAATCCAGCATCGAGGCATCGACCACCCCGCCCTGCTCGGAATACCGGGCGACATAGCTGGTCAGGAAGTCGCCCGGCGGCAGCTGGATGACGATGAACACGACGAAGGACACCGCCGCCAGCGTCAAGACCATGTACATCAGGCGGCGCAGCAGAAATCGAAGCATCGCGATCCCGGTTCGGCTGTTCGAGGGGCGGCCCGATTACTCGTAGAAGTAGGTTTCCGGGTTGGTCGGCCCCGGCGTCAGGTAGAACACCGTGTCCGGCATCTCGTCGGGCACGTTCTTCATGTTGGTCTTCACCACGCCGACATTGTCCGGCGCCATGACCGTGCCGATCACCCAGAACTGGTCGCGGGTGATGGCGAGGATCTTCTTCATCACCTCGATCTGGCGCGCCGTGGTCGGCTGGGCCTTCAGCTCCTCATACAGCTCCTGCTGCTCGCGGGCCGGGCCGGTCGGCTCGATCGCGTTCGGGTCCTTGGGGTTCTGGTACCAGATGCCCCAGGCGGAGCCGAAGGCCGACTGGTCGCTCGACGGGAAGTACCATTTCGGGTCGAGCAGCCCGAGGAAGTCGTAGCCGCCGCCGCCGAGCCAGACCTGGCCCTGTTCGTCATTGGCCAGCGAGCGGGCGAAGATGAAGGACTGTTCGATCGCCTTGACCTGCATGTCGATGCCGACGTCGCGCCAGTATTTCCGGATCAGCTCGAGCGCATCGACATGGTATTTGCGCGAGGCCAGGGCATCGATGGCGAAGGAGATGCGCTTGCCGTCCGGTCCCAGTCGGAAGCCGTCCGAATCCTTCTTGTCGAAGCCGGCGGCGTCCAGCATCTGGTTGGCCTTGGCTGGATCGTATTCCGTGTACTGGTTGGCCATGGTCTCGTCATACAGCGCCATGTCCGGCCGCGGCGCCGCCTGGTAGGGCTGGGACAGCCCGGCATAGATCAGCTGGTTCAGCTCGTCGCGGTTGATCGCCAGCGACAGGGCGATGCGGAAGTCGCGGTTCTGGAACACCTTGCGCAGGCTTTCGTCCTTCACCGTCTCGTTCAGGCAGATCAGCATCGAATTGGAATAGGCCGGCCGCGCCCGGAACAGGCGATAGCCGCCCTGGTCCCGATGCTGGGCCAGCACCGCCTGGGTTTCGATGCCGTCGAGGCCGAGCGACTGCATGTCGAGCTGGCCGTTGATCGCCTTCAGCACCAGCCCCTGGGTGTCGCCGACGATGTCGTAGGTGACGCGGTCGATATAGGGCAGCTGGTTGCCGTCCGGATCGACCTTGAAGAAGTAGGGGTTGCGCTCGGCCACCACCTGGGTCGTGCCGTTATAGGGCACGGTCAGCACCCAGGGGTCGAGCACCGGGCGCCCGACATCGCGCCAGCGGCTGGCATTCTGCTGCGCCGTCTTGTTCTGGAACAGGGTGTTCCAGTTCGGCACGCCGGCCGCCTTGACCAGGGCGTCGATGCCGTCCGGGTTATACTTCTTGTGGAACTGTTTGAGATAATGGCTCGGCGACGCCGCCAGGATGTCGGCGCCCAACTGCGATGCCAGGGTCGGCAGGAACAGGCCGTTCGGCTTGGCGAAGCGGAAGATCACGGTCTCGTCGTCGACCTTCTCGACCGTCACCGGCTGGCCGCCGGCCTGGAGCCAGCGCGGCACCGCCGGCGTCAGCTCCTTGTTCATCAGCACGTCCTGGTACCAGAACATCAGGTCGTCGGCGTTGAAGGGCGACCCGTCCGACCACTTCATCCCCTTGCGCAGATGGAAGGTGAAGGCGGTGGCGTCGTCATTGGTGTCGACGGATTCGGCGACGTCGGGCACCACGTCGGTCCAGGCCGGGTTCCAGCGCACCAGCCGGGTGTAGCCGATGCCCCGCTCCAGCGCGCCGTCCGACCCGCCGACCACCGCCTGCCGCCAGGTGCCGCCGTATTTGCCGGTCTGGTCGAGCGGCTTGACCACCAGCGGATGCTCCGGCAGCCGCTGGTCCAGCGGCGGCAGCTTGCCGGCCGTCACCTCGGCGGTCAGCGTCGGTGCCTCGTGATAGTCGGCAGCGGAGGCCCCCGCGCCCAGCAGGATCATCGGGACCAAGGCCGCGCCCCACAGCGCATGTCTCATCACGCCCATCTGGAATCCTCCCATCTGCATCGATTCTCGATCTTATGTTCGACTTGATACCGTTAACGTTAACTCTCGTCAACAGGGCTTGCCGGATACGAAAATTCTACGTATTCAATTGAAGGAACGGCCCCCGCCCGGCCGAAACGACCCAAGACTCCGTTAACGATAACATGCAACGCACCGTCAAGCCCCCGCCGCCTCGCGGCGCCACCCTGTCGGATGTGGCGGCGGCCGCCGGCGTTTCGACCATGACGGCATCGCGGGTGATGAACGGCCGCGGCGGGGCGAGCGAGGAGACCAAGGCCCGGGTGCTGGCGGCGGCGACCACCCTGGCCTACCGCCCCAACACCTTCGCCCGCGGCCTGAAGGGCGACCGGTCCTTCACCGTCGGCATCGTGGTGCCTGATATCGGCAACCCGTTCTTCCCCGAGATCATCAAGGGGGCCGAGCTGGCGGCGCGGGCCCGCGGCTTCACGCTGCTGACCTGCAATGTGGTGGAGGACCCGGAGCGGGAGGCGGAGGTGCTGGCGACGCTGCTGGACCACCGCGTCGACGGCGTCATAGTCTGCAGCGCGCGGCTGGACGACAAGCGCCTGCAGCAGGCGATCGAGCCGCACCGCGCCGCCGTGCTGATCAACCGGCCGATGTCGCGCCGCATCGCCGGCACCATCGAGATCGACTTCCGCACCGGCCTGGCCGCCGCGACCCGGCTGCTGATCGGCCGCGGCCGCCGGCGCATCGCCTATATCGGCGGCCTCGCCACCTCCTATTCCGGCCGCATGCGCCGGGCCGGCATCATCGATGCCCTGACCGAACAGGGGCTGGAACTGACGCTGGAAGAAGCGACGACGCCGAACCTGGAGGGCGGCATCGCCGCGGCCCGCCGCCTGTCGGAGAGCGGGACCGGGATCGATGCCATCATCTGCTACAACGACCTGGTCGCCATCGGCGCTATGTCGGTCGTCCACGATAAGGGGCTGACGGTGCCCGGCGACATCGCCATCCTGGGCTGCGACGACATCCTGCCGGCCCGGCTGGTCAACCCGCCGCTGTCGACCATGCATGTCGCCAAGCAGGATCTGGGCGACGCCGCCATGCGCATGCTGATCGACCGGATCGAAGGCCGCAGCCTGCAGCAGTCGATCACCATCGAACCCGAGCTGATCGAGCGCGGCACGACCTGAGCGATCGTTGAAAGCAAAGTTCAATGAAAACGAGGAAGCCCGGAGACAGTGGTCCCCGGGCCTTCCATATCGCGAACGGTCTGGCTGCCGATTATAAATCCGCAGTCTGCGGATTACAGGCAGTCGCGACGGCAGCCGGCCAGCTGCAGACCGCTGTGCGTCTTCGCCGAGTCAGTCGAGGCGGCACTGGTCTTGGACGTCGCGCTCGTCTGCGTGCGAATGGTGTTTCCGCTCAAGCTGCCGGTCGACGCGACCGCTGCGGCCGAGATCGAGACAAGGCTGGCCAAGATCACCAGGCCGACGGACATGGACTTGATCATCGATAGTCTCCCTACACTGGTTGGCTTTGTATCCGCGATACAAGGCGTGGATTGTGAATACGCAGAGTCTTGAGGTCGTCGCCGGCGGATTACAGGCAGTCGCGGCGGCAACCGGCCAGTTGGACACCGCCATGCGTCTTGGCCGTGTCAGCCGACGCGGCCGTGGTCTTGGGGGTCGCGCTCGACTGCGTCTGAATGGCGTTGCCGCTCACATTGCCGGTCGACGCGACGGCCGCTGCCGAAAGCGAAACCACGCTGGCCAGGATCGCCAGGCCGAGGGTCATGGACTTGGTCATCGTTTCCTCCTGATGCTGGTCGGCCCTGTATCTGCAAGACAAGGCGCGACGTTATGTTAAACAAAATTCCTTGAGTTCTGCGATTTTCCGTTCGGCAACCGTTTTTTCCAAGGCCACAAATCAATATCACTGAGAATTTCGGAATTATATTCGATGTGTAACATGAGGATCTGCAAATGATTGCCATTGAAACAAACACGATTTTTGGTGCGAAGGCCGCCGTCCATGGGCGCGTACGGCGCCCGCCTGCCGTGCGGACATGCCGGGACGGGATGGATTGCGTACCGGCTGTCGTGTGCTGCGCCATGGTGTTGGGCAGAGGCCGGGACCATCGGCCAGGTGACCGCCATCCATCATCGGGAAGGCCGCTTTGCCACGAAAAAGGACAGCGTCTTTCCAGACGCTGTCCTCATTCGAAGATTGGTCAGAGAAGCGGCTGATTACCTAACATTATAATCTCAGGTTTCTGTCACCGGCAGGGTGAAGACATAGCCGATGTCGCGTTCTGTTCGAATCATCTTTGGCGACCTGATGTCGATCTCCAACTTTCGCCGCAACCGAAGGATCTGGACATCCATCGCCCGGTCGGTGATGTCGTCATGAATCCGGGTCGCCCGCTTCAGCTGCAAGCGGGTGAGCGGCCGCTGCGGCGCCTCCAGAAGGGCCACGAGCAACGCATATTCGGTCTTCGACAGCATAGCCCTGTGTCCGTCGGACCGGCTCAGTTGCCGGAGATACTTGTCCAGATGCCATGGGCCGAAACGATATCCCGAAGGCTCCTGGTGCTGTTCCGGCACGGTGTGATCGGTGCTGCGGCGCCGCAGCACGGCCCGGCATCGGGCCAAGAGTTCGCGCAGTCCGACGGGCTTGGTCACATAATCGTCGGCGCCGAGTTCCAGCGCCACGACCCGGTCGGCCTCCTCGCCGCATTGCCCGGTCACGATGATCGCCGAGCCCGAGCCCGACCGGAGTTCGCGCAGGAGCTCAAACCCGCCGCCATGCGGCGGCGACAGATCCAGGATCACCAGATCCGGCCTGTTGTCGGCAGCGTAGCGGGCCAGTTGCTGGTGCTGGGCCACGCCGATCGTGTAGATCCCATACGTCTCGAAGTGCGAGACGATCAGCCCCCGGATGTCCGCATTGTCATCGACGATTAGGACATGGTGCTGCGAACAGCCGCGCGCAGCTTGGGCGGCGAGGTGGGTTGGCAATGGGCTCTCCCGGTCGAACCGTGCATTTGGAAACGGTTTCGGTTGGCTTCGATCGGACTGGACGGTCTCGACCAACGGAGAAAGCGTAAGCGCGTCTCGAACCCGGCGACGACTTAAGACCCATGAAGAAATCTGAAGTATCCTGAAGCAACCTGGGCGCCCGGGAATATTCAGATTCTGCTGTCTCTGCCGGAACGAGAGGGGCCGCCTATTGCTTTCTCTGCACCGGGACCCTTAGCTGGGAAACGGCGATCACGGACAACTGAGACATCATTGCCTTGAGACACGTCGAAGCGCGCGTGTTTGCGTTGCACGGATGGGAGATCGACCTCTCGAAGCGAGAGCTCCGGACCTATGGATCAGCGGTTCCGATCGGCAGCCGCGCCTTCGAGATCATGGAGATGCTCGTCCAGTCGGCGGGCGAGGTCGTGACCAAGGATGATCTGATGCGGCGGGTGTGGCCCGGCCTCGCGGTCGAGGAGAACACGGTCCAGGTCCATATCTCCGCGATCCGCAAGGCCCTCGGCCCGGACCGTGAGATGCTGAAGACGATCTCCGGTCGCGGCTACTGCCTGCTGGGCGACTGGGCGGCGCATCCGGCAGCCTTGGCTGTGCAGACGGCCGAGGCCGGCCTGGCCCAGCCGGCGGCCCATCCGTTCACGACCAATGTTCCGATGGCGGCGTCGGCCCTCGTCGGCCGGGAGACGGCCATCCGGCAGTTGCGCGACCTGGTCTCCACCTCCCGGATCGTGACCCTGACGGGGGCCGGCGGCATCGGCAAGACGGTGCTGGCGTCCGAAGTCGCGCGCGGGCTGTTTCCGCAGCTGGCGGGAGACGTCCTGTTCGTCGAGCTGGTCTCGCTGTCCGATCCCGGCCTGGTACCATCGACGGTCGCCCAGGTGCTCGACCTGCAGCTGCATGGTGACGAGATCTCGGCGGAAGCGGTGGCGCGGGCGGTCGGCGGCCGCAGCCTCCTCCTGGTTCTCGACAATTGCGAACACGTCATCGACACCGCGGCGACAACAGCGGAAATCCTCGTGCGCTTCTGCCCGAACCTGTCGGTGCTGGCGACGAGCCGTGAGCTGCTGCGCATCGAGGGCGAGCTCGCCTACTGCGTCCCGGCGCTGGAGGTGCCGGCAGCGGATCCGGACGACGCCGGCGATGTGCTGGAGCACAGCGCGGTGCAGCTGTTCATCGCCCGGACGCGTTCGCTGCGGGCGGATTTCCGGCCGCAGGGCGATGAGCTGGCCGCGATCGCCGCGATCTGCCGACAGCTGGACGGCATCCCGCTCGCCATCGAGTTCGCCGCGGCCCGGACGGCGACGCTCGGCGTCCGGCAGGTCGCGGGTCGCCACGACGATCGCTTCGCCCTGCTCACCAGCGGCCGGCGCACGGCGGTGCCGCGGCACCAGACGCTGCGGGCGACACTGGACTGGAGCTACGAGCTGCTGCCCGAGATGGAGCGGCGGCTGCTCCGGCATCTCGCCATCTTCCCGGCAGGATTCAGCTTCGAGGCGGCCGCTTCCGTCGTGGGCGATGCGGAATCGAACGTCGCGCACGGCATTTCAAATCTGGTCTCGAAATCGCTGGTGACGCTGGACGGATCGGAGGCCGTTCCGCGCTGGCGGTTGCTCGAGACCGTGCGGATGTATGCCTTCGAGAAACTGGTGGATGGCGGCGAAGAGGCCCCGGCCATGCGCCGCCTCACGGAATTCTGCCTGGCATTTTTTGCGCCCTTCGCCGGGGATGGCGGACTTCAGGTCGCCGGCGACGATCTCGGTCCGTACCGCCGGGACATCGACACGCTTCGCGCCGCGCTGACATGGGCCTTCTCGGCCGGCGGCGATGCCGCCCTGGGGGTCGGGCTTGCCGCCGCCGTCAGTGATTTCTGGGTCGCCGTGTCGCGGGTTGCCGAAGCCGGCGAATGGGCCGCGACAGCGCTGGCGGAAATGGATGAACCGCTCGGCACCCGGCCGGAAATGATCCTGCTGTGCAGCCTCGGCTTCGCCCTGATCTACACGCAGGGCATGAGCGCCGGGGCACGCAAGGTTTTCATGGCGGCGCTGGCCCTGGCCCGGACGCTGGGGGATTTCGACTATCAGCAGCGGGCGACCTGCGGGCTCTGGCTGTTTTCCGCCCGCTCGATGGCCCTGGACGACGCGCTCCGGTTCGCGCGCGACTATGAGGCCGTCGCCAGGGATCGCGATGCCCAGTCCCGGGCGATAGCGGCCTGGATGGTCGGAATACCGCAGACTTACATGGCGATGCATGTCGAGGCGGGGGAGCGGCTCGACCATGCGATCCGGCAGTCGTCCGGGGCGGGGCGACACGGCGACATGCTGCGGCTCGGCGCCGATATCCGGACCTCCGCCGCGGCGCACAACACCGTCAATCTGGTGTCCCGCGGGCTTCTGGATACGGCCTCGCGAACGGCGGCAAGCACGATCGAGGATGCCCGCGCGACGAAGCAGCCTTTCGTGCTGTGCGTGGCCCTGGCCTGGGCGGCGGGCTTCGTCTCGCTGAGCCTCGGTGCGCTGGACCGGGCCCGGGACTATGGCGAGGAACTGGTCGACCACGCGTTCAAGCACGGATTGCAGCCGTTCCACGCGACGGGCCTGTGCGTCCGGGGCAGCCTCGCCGCCCGGCGGGGCGATCCTGAAGCAGGCATCGGTCCGCTGCGCGCCGGTCTCACCGGGATGCAGCGGGCCTCGTATCTGCTGTTCTATCCGTTCTTCCTGACGGAATTCGCCACGGCGCTGGGGGCCATGGGCCGTTTCGACGAAGGCCTCGACGAAATCGGCAAGGCGCTGTGCTTCGCGAAGCGGACGAAATACCACTGGTTCGTGCCGGAGATCCTGAGGGCCAAGGGCGATCTGCTGCTATGGCGCGGCTCCGACGACGCGACGTCGATCGAGAGCCTGTACCGCCAGTCGATAGACCAGGCCGGCGCGCAGGACGCCGTCTTTTGGGAGCTGTCTGCCGCGACCAGCCTGGCGGCCCTGCTGCGGCGCGAGCACCGGGACCGGGACGCGCACCAACTGCTGTCCCCCGTGTTCCATCGCCTCACCGAGGGCTTTTCCGCACCACGGGTGATGCAGGCCAGATTACTACTGGATCAATTGTCCTGATTTAACGGACCAGCCATACGGCAACGCACCGCACGGCCCCCGTTGCGAAACCGCGCCGGGCCCGGCAAGATGCGGGACGCCGCCGACCGAGAGCCCCGTAACGCGCCCGCATCAGGGCGAGAGGTGACCTTTGAGTCGCGACCGCCAGCTGCATCTCGGCGCCTTCATGCGCCCCGTCAGCATCCACACCGGCGCCTGGCGCTACCCCGGCGCCTATCCCGACGCCAACTTCAACTTCGGCCATCTCAAGCGCTTCGCCCAGACGCTGGAGCGCGGCCGGTTCGATGCCTTCTTCATGGCCGACCACCTGGCCGTGCTGAACATGCCGATCGAGGCGCTGAAGCGCAGCCACACCGTGACCTCGTTCGAGCCGTTCACCCTGCTGTCGGCCCTGGCCGGCGCCACCGAGCATATCGGCCTGGTCGCCACCGCCTCGACCACCTTCGACGCGCCCTACCACATCGCCCGCCGCTTCGCCTCGCTCGACCACATCAGCGGCGGCCGGGCCGGCTGGAACATCGTCACCACCTCCAACCCCGACGCGGCGCTGAACTTCGGCCTCGACGAGCATATGGAACATGGCGAGCGCTATGACCGCGCTCGCGAATTCTATGACGTCGTCACCGGCCTGTGGGACAGCTGGGCCGACGACGCCTTCATCCGCGATGTCGAGAGCGGCCTGTATTTCGACCCCGCCAAGCTGCATGTGCTGAACCACAAGGGCCCGCATCTGTCGGTGCGGGGGCCGCTGAACATCGCCCGGTCGCCGCAGGGCTGGCCGGTGATCGTGCAGGCCGGCGCCTCCGATGCCGGGCGCCAGCTGGCCGCCGAGACGGCGGAAATGGTGTTCGCCTCCGGCTCCAACCTCGCCGCCGGGCAGCGCTTCTACGCCGATGTGAAGGGCCGGATGGACGCGCTGGGCCGCAACCGCGACCATCTGAAGATCCTGCCCGGCGCCTTCGTCGTGGTCGGCGACACAGTGGAGGAGGCCCGCGCCAAACGGGCCAAGCTGGACAGCCTGGTGCATTACGAGAGCGCCATCGCCTCGCTGTCGATCGCGCTCGGCGTCGACGCCGCCGGCTTCGACCCGGATGGGCTGCTGCCGCCGATCCCGGAGACCAATGCCAGCAAGAGCGGCCGGCAGCGGGTGCTGGAGCTGGCCGAACGCGAGCGTCTGACCGTGCGCCAGCTGGCCCAGCGCCTCGGCGGCTATTCCGGCCTCGCCTTCGTCGGCACCCCCGCCACCATCGCGGACGAGATGGAGGAATGGCTGAAGACCGAAGGGTCGGACGGCTTCAACGTGATGTTCCCCTATCTGCCCGGCGGCCTTGACGATTTCGTCGACCGGGTGGTGCCGGAGCTGCAGCGCCGCGGCCTGTTCCGGCGGGAATACGAAGGCACGACGCTGCGCGAGAATCTGGGCCTGCCGCGACCGGCCAACCGGTTCTTCTAAACCCGGCCGGGGCCGGAGAATTTCGGTCCCGGCCGTCGATCGACGGGGATTTTGACAGGTTCGAATTGGTATAGGGTGCTCGACGCAGGGCCTGTCCTGCCCGGGGAGACAGAAACCGTGCCGGACGTGTCCTACCGCACCAGCCGCCGCGAGGTGATCCACCGCACACCCGTCACCACGGTGGCGCGGGCGGTGCTGGAGGAGAACGGCCGGCCGGTGATCCTGAAGCAGGGCCATGGCGAGTCGGTTGTCAGCCTGGCAGACCGGCTGCGGCGCGAACACAACATGCTGTCGCGCTTCGACTCCGACCTCGTCGTCCGGCCCGTCGCCCTGCAGACCGACGGCCCCGACGGACCGGCCCTGATCCTCGAGGATATCGGCGGCGTGGCGCTGTCGGCCTGGATCGCCAACGCCCCCGCGGACCTGGCTGGCCGGATCGCCATCGCCGCGGCCCTGGCCCATGGCCTGGCCCATGTGCATGAACACAGCGTGCTGCATGGCGACCTTTCCGCCCACAACATCGTCATCAACCCGGGGAATCACCGGATCAACCTGATCGATTTCGGCGGCGCCGTGATCCTGGGTCGCCGCGAATCGATCCCCGCCGAGGCCCTGGCGGCGGTGATGGACCTGACCGCCGTCGCCCCCGAACGCACCGGCCGGATGAACCGCCCGGTCGACCATCGCGCCGACCTCTATTCGCTCGGCGCCGTGCTGTACCAGCTGTTCGCCGGCCGGCCGCCCTTCATCGGCACGGAGCGGCTGGAGCTGCTGCACGCCCACCTGGCCCAGCGGGCGGCGTCGCTGGACACGCTGCTGCCGGACTTCCCGCCGGTGCTGGCGGAGATCGTGGCGACGCTGTTGATGAAGGAGGCGACGGCCCGCTATCGCAGCGCCGCCGACCTGGCCGAGGATCTGGACCGCTGCCGCGCCGGCTTCGAACCCGCCGGGCCGGCCGGCGGCCGCATCGCCGCCTTCCCGCTGACGGCGGGCCTGGACGGCCAGGCCGCCGTCGACAACGCGATCCTGTATGGCAGGGCGGCGCCGCTGGCGGCGCTGCAGGAGGTGTTCGAGGCGGCCCGTGCCGGCCGCACCGGCTTCGTCCTGGTCACCGGCGCCCCCGGCATCGGCAAGACCACCCTGGCCGACGCCCTGCGCGACCATGTGGCCGAGGCTGGCGGCCGCTTCGCCGCCGGCAAGTTCGAGCAGCAGCAGCGCGACGTGCCCTATCTCGGCCTCGCCCAGGGCTTCGCCGGGCTGGTCCGCAGCGTGCTGACAGAGCCCGACGCCGCGGTTGCCGCCTGGCGCACCGCGCTGCTCGACCGGCTGGGCCGCAGCGCCGGCGTGCTGGCCGAGCTGGTCCCCGGGGTCGACCGGCTGATCGGGCCGCAGCCGCCGGTGGCGACGCTGGCCCCAGCCGAGGCCGGGCACCGGCTGGCCCAGGTGGTGCGCGACCTGGTCGCGGTGTTCGCCACGCCGGACCAGCCGATGGTCCTGATGCTCGACGACCTGCAATGGGCGGATGCGGCCAGCCTCGAGCTGCTCGGCCCGATCTGCGCCGCTGCCCCGGCCGGCGGGCTGCTGCTGATCGGCACCTGCCGCGATGAGGTGGCCGAGGCCGGCCCGGCCCTGCACGCCACGCTGACCGCGCTAGACACCCAGATCGGCGGACTGCGCCGCATCGCGCTGCAACCGCTGGCGCCCGAGGACATCGAGGCGATGCTGGTCACGGCCCATCGCGGCCGGCCGGAGCAGGCGGCGGTCGCCGCCGCCCTGGTGCATGCCAAGACCCTGGGCAACCCGCTGTTCGCACGCCAGTTGCTGGGCCATCTGCGCGAGACCGGGGCGATCGGCCCCGCCGGCAGCTGGGATCCGGACCAGATTGCCCGGGTCGAGGCGACGGACAATGTGATCGACTTCCTGGCCGGCCGCATCGCGCACCTGCCGGCGGAGCGGCGGGGCGTCGTGGCCACCAGCGCCTGCCTCGGCATGCAGGTCGATGCCGGCCTGCTGGGCGCCCTGCTCGACCTCGACCCGGCGGGGCTGCGGCGGATCCTCGACGACGTCGTGGCGGAAGGCCTGATGGTCAGCCGCGACGGCGACATCGGCTTCGCCCATGACCGGATCCGCGAAGCCGCCTATCGCCTGGCCCCCGACCCCGCCGCGCTGCACCGCCGGATCGCCCTGCTGCTGCTGGAGCGGACCGAGAAGACGGGCCGGCCGGCGGCCGCCTTCACCATCGCCCGGCACCTCAATGCCGCCGGCGACCTGGCCGACGATCCGGCGCTGCGGGCCCGTTGCGCCGAGATCAACTTGATGGCCGCGCGGCAGGCCCGCGCTGCCGCCGCCTTCGGCTCGGCCCGCGACTATGCCGAGACCGGGCTGCGCCTGACCGACCCGGGCTTCTGGGACACGCGCTACGACGACATCGCCGAAGCCGCGCTGCTGCTGGCCGAATGCCGGATGCTGACCCAGGATCATGCCGTCTTCGACCATGAGGTCGACCGGCTGGCCGCGCGGCTGAAGGACGATGAGCGTCGGCTGCAATTGGCCATGCTGCATCTGCTGTCGCTCGACGCCCGGGCGATGAGCGTCGAGGCGATCGAGGTCGGCCGCCGGGCGCTGCAGCTGGTCGGGGTCGACCTGCCGGCAACGGCGGAGGCGCAGGGCGCTGCCGTGGGCGTCGAATTCGCGGAATTCCAGCGGCTGATGGCCGGCCGGCCGGCCGAGGCATTGCTGGACCTGCCGCCGCTGCGCGACCGCCGCCTGGCCCCGGCAATGCAGATCCTGTTCCGCCTGGCCCCGGACGCGCACAACACGCTGCAGCCGGCGCTGTTCGCGCTGATGGCGCTGCGCAACGCCAACCTGATGCTGCAGCATGGCATCGACGCACTGGCGCCCGGCATCATCGTCACCCTGGCCCTGACCCTGCGCGGCATGACCGGCGACAGCGTCCTGCCCGATGCCCTCGGCCGCACCGCCATCACCCTCGATGCACGGCTGGGCCATCCGCTGACGGCGAGCGTGACCTTCGTCTACACCTATTTCCTGCAGCATTGGCTGCATCCGCTGGAGAACTCGCTGCAGCTCAATCTCGACGGCATCCGCGCCGGCTTCGAGATGGGCGACCTGCAGTTCGGCGCCTACCACGCCGCCACCTATGTCATCCATCTCCTGTGCAATGGCGGGGCGCTGGCCGAGGTCGTCCGCATCGGCGCGGAGCATCGGCGGCTGATCGGCCAGCAGAACCGGACGGCCGCCGGGCATTGCCAGATCCAGATCGACTTCGCCGAGGCCCTGATGGGCCGGACCGCCGCGCCGACCAGCCTGATGTACGACCGGGTGCCGGACGAGGCCGAAGAAGAGGTGTATCTGCAGGCGCTGGATTACCAGGAGCGCGGCTATCACCTGGCCCGCCGGCTGCAGCTCGCCGTGCTGTTCCGGGATGTCGATGCATCCCGCCGCCTCGCCGTCCTCATGCTGCAGAACATGCGCGGCGTCGCCCAGAACGTGATCGAGGCCGACACCGTCACCTTCCTGCTGCTGGCCGCGCTGATGGAGAAGGACGACCGCGGCGACACCTTCGCGGCGCAGCGCGACCAGCTGCGGGCTTGGAGCGAGCTGAACCCACACAATTTCGGCACCATGCACAGCCTGGTCGAGGCGGAGCTGGCGCGGGCCGAGGACCGGGCCGGCGATGCCCTGCGGCTGTATGGCGACGCCATCCGCCGGGCGGAGGCCGGCAAGGTGACCCACTACGCCGCCCTGGCCCATGAATGCGCCGGCCGCTGCTGCCTGGGGCTGGGCACCGAAATCGCCGGCATGGCCCATCTGCGCGAGGCCGCGGCGCTGTACGGCTATTGGGGGGCCTCGACCAAGGTCGCAGCGCTGGAGCAGGAGTTCCCGCGCCGGGCCGTGCGGTCCCGCATCGGCCGCGCCTCGCTGCGCGATGCCAGCACCGCCGCCGGCGAGGACGATATCGATTTCCGCGCGGTGCTGCGGGCGGCGCACACGATTTCGCGCGAGATCGACCTGCGCCAGCTGATGAGCCGAGTCCTTGGCGCCATCCAGGACAGCGCCGGCGCATCCTATGGCGTGCTGGTGCTGCGGCGCGAGGACGGCCTGCATGTCGAGGCGATCGGGCGCGACCGCGAGGTTTCGGCCTTCACCGACGGCGAGCCCGAGCGGCTGGAGGACAGCACGGCCGTGCCGCAATCGGTCCTGTCCTATGTGCTGCGGACGCGCGAAGCACTGGTGCTGGACAACGCCCAGCATTCGCCCGAATTCTTGCGGGATCCTTACATCCGGGCCCACCGCGTCGCCTCGATCCTGTGCGCACCGCTGGACGAACGCGGCCAGGTCGACGGGCTGATCTATCTGGAGAACAACCTCGCCGCCGGAGTCTTCAGCGCGCGCCGGCTGGAGGTGGTGCAGGTCCTGGCCGCCCAGGCGGCGATCGCGCTGGCCAATGCCCGGCTGTTCACCGCCCTGGATGGCGCCCGCACCGAGCTGCTGCAGGCCAATGAAGGACTCGAGCAGAAGGTGACCGAGCGGACGGCAGAACTCGCCGCCGCCCGCAACCGCGCCGTCACCAAGGAGCGGGAGGCGCGCCGGGCGAAACGCGCGGCCGAGGTCGCCAACCAGGCCAAGTCGCGCTTCCTGGCCGTGGTCAGCCACGAGATCCGGACGCCGATGAACGGCGTGCTGGGCATGCTGCAGATCCTGGATCGCGACCGGCTGGCGGACGAACAGCGCCGCTACCTCGAAATCGCCGAGGACTCCGGCAAGTCGCTGCTCGAACTGATCGACGGCATCCTGGATTATGCCCGGCTGGAGAGCAGCCAGGAGGCGCTGGATCTGCGCGATTTCGACCTGCACCGGCTGGTGGCCGATGCGGTCGAACTGATCCGCCCCCAGGTCGCGGCCAAGGGGCTGGTGCTGGATCTGTCGATCGACGCGCCGCCGGAAGCGTTCCTGCGCAGCGACCCGCGCCGCCTGGGCCGGGTGCTGATCAACCTGCTGAGCAACGCGGTGAAGTTCACCGCCGAGGGCGGCGTCACCGTCACCGTCGCGCTGGACCCGATGGCGGCGACGGCGACGCGGACGACTCTGCGGCTGGCGGTGAAGGACACCGGCATCGGCATCGCCCCCGACATGCATGAGCGGATCTTCGGCGACTTCATCCAGGCCGATTCATCGATCGCGCGGCGCTATGGCGGCACCGGCCTGGGCCTGGCGATCTGCCGGCGCATTGTCGACATGCTGGGCGGCACCCTGACGCTCGACAGCGCCGTCGGCGAAGGCAGCACCTTCCGCATGGCCGTGCCGGTGGCGCCCGGGGCCGCCCTGCCCGAACCGGTCCTGCCGGTCGCCACCGGCCCGGCCCTGTCGGTGCTGGTGGTCGACGACGACCCGATCAACCGCGCCGTGGCCGCCGGGCTGCTCGGCCGGCTGGGCCACCGCGCCACCCTGGCCGACAGCGGCCAGGCGGCGATCGAGGCGGCCGCGGCCGGCAGCTTCGATGTGGTGATGATGGATCTGCACATGCCGGGCATGGACGGGCTGGAGGCCACGCGCCGGATCCGGGCCCTGCCGGGGGATCGACCGCAGCCCCAGATCCTGGCCCTGACCGCCGATTTGACCGACGGCAGCCGACAGCGCTGCGCCCTGGCCGGGATCGAGCGCATCATCGGTAAGCCGATCCAGCTGGCGACGCTGCAGCGCATGCTGGCGGCGGTGTCCGACACCAGTCCGGTCGAGCCGCCCGCGGCACCGTCGGACCCGACCGCGCTGATCGACCAGGAGTTCTATGACGAGCGCCAGGAGATCCTGGGAACCGCCGAGCTGGCCCGGCTGGCCCTGATGTTCCACCGGGTGTCGCGCCCGCTGATCCAGGCGATCGCCGCCGCCGCCGCCACCGGCGACCGGCGCGACCTGGCCCGCCTGGCCCATCGCTTGACCAGCTCGGCCGGGGCGCTGGGCCTGGTTCGCCTCGCCCGCCACGCCGCCACCATCGAGGCCTGCGCGAACAAGGACATCCCGATCGACGGGCTGGTCGACATGACGGCGGCGCTCGCTCCCCTCCGCCTCACCTCACTGAAGGCCCTGTTGGCGGAGATGCGGCAGTCCGAGTCTCAGCCTCGCGCGTCGGTGCGGACGCCGAGCTTGTAGCCGACCCCGGTGACGGTGACGATCACCGGCTGGCCGCCGGCGGGCGGCTGCAGCTTGCGCCGCAGGCGGGCGACCAGGGCGTCCACGGTGCGGTCGCCGACCTCGGTGTCGCGGTTGCTGACCACCTCGACCAGGTAGTCGCGGCTGAGCGGCCGGCCATTGGCCTGGACCAGCGCCGCCAGCAGGTCGAATTCGCCGCGCGTGACCTTGACCGGCACGCCGTCCCGTGTCGTCAGCTCACGCCGGGTCTGGTCCAGCAGCCAGGATTCGAAGGTGATCACCGACCGCTCCCGCGCGGCGTCACGCTCAAGCCCGCGGCGGCGCAGCAGCGAGCGCGACCGGGCCAGCAGCTCGCGCAGCTTGACCGGCTTGGTGACGTAGTCGTCGCCGGCCAGTTCGAGGCCGACGATGCGGTCGATCTCGCTGTCCTTCTGGGTGACGAAGATGATGCCGACCGCACTGGTCGCGCGGATCTCCCGCGCCAGGTCGAAGCCGTCGCCATCCGGCAGCTGGATGTCGATGAACAGCAGGTCGGCCGGGCTGCGCTTCAGGGCGCGCCGGCACTCCGCGCCGGTGCCCGCCTCCTCGACCTCGAAACCCTGTTCGGCGAAATAGCGGGCGATCATCGAACGGGTCACCGGGTCGTCTTCCACCACGATCAGACGATCGCGCCGCCCCGCGGCACCCGTGCCCTCCGGCGTCATATTGCTCATCAAAATCCTGCCTGCCCGGCGACCGTCCATTACGAAGCGCAAATCGCGGATGCCATGCGAACGGCCGTTCAAATCTGGTTCACATCCCGCGCCGCGGAGCATGCTACACGAGTTGCCAGGATTCGACATCCGAGGTGTCGCAGGTTCAGGAATCGACCCATCGGATGGACCAGGATTCATAAGCATTTAGCGCAAATTATTTATAACGCAGACCGGAACTTGTCCAACCCGAGTCAGGCGAGGAGGCGAGCAATGGCCGAGCAGCAGAGCACCTATCCCCATGTCCCGGTCACGGAGATGCTGCAGCGGATCCAGAGGGACAATGCCGGGCACGGCGCCAAGCATGTCGTGATCCTGGGCGCTGGCATCGCCGGCATCGCCGCGGCCTATGAGCTGCAGCAGCTCGGCCACAGCGTCACCATCCTGGAGGGCAGCGAGCGCGTCGGCGGCCGCATCCTGACCCATCACTTCGCGGATGGCAGCTACAACGAGCTGGGGGCGATGCGCATCCCCGGCACGCATGACTACACCCATTACTACATCGGCCAGGCCGGGCTGGCCGGCCGGCTGATCCCGTTCGTGAACAGCGTCGACCAGAACTTCCTCGACATCCACGACGTGGTCTGCCGGCTGGGCGAGGACCGCGGCCGGATCTATCCGCGCTATGGCCTGCCGGAGACGGCACCCTCCCCCGCCGGGGCCTATCCACAGGATCCCGGCGGCGCCATCTTCGGCTGGGTGCTGGCCAATGCCATTGCCCCCCTGACCCCGTTCGAGCAGGACAGCCTGTTCAAGGGCGAGCTGACCACCGACCGGCTGCGCTATCTCGACAGCCTGTCGCTCGGCGCCTTCCTCGACACCGTGCTGCCGCAGCAGGTCAAGCAGCTGGTCGGCGCCTACACCAGCCTGGCGGTGTGGTTCGAGAAGGCGGTGACGATGTTCATCCGCGACACCATCGTCGACACCGGCAACAACCTGACCACGCTGCAGGGCGGCATGAGCCAGATGCCGGATCAACTGGCAGCGATGCTGCGCCCCGGCACGGTGCGGCTGGAGCATGAGGTGACGCGCATCAGCCTGACCTCGGAGACATCGGTCGAGATCGGCTTCGTCGGGCCCGAGGGGCCTCAGACCCTGACCGCGGATTACGTGCTGTGCACCCTGCCCTTCGGCGTGATGCGGCGGATGCAGCTGGACGGCTTCAGCTACCGCAAGCAGCTGTCGATCAGCCAGATGGCCTATGCGGCCTCGACCAAGGTCATCCTCGACTGCCGCGAGCGGTTCTGGCAGTCGCGCTATGGCATCTATGGCGGCGCCTCGATCTCCGACGGGCTGCAGCGCCAGACCTACTACCCGATGGACCATCTGCACGTCGAACGCGGCCCGGTGCCGCCGCAGCCCTGGGCGAATGCGCACACCGGCCCGACCCATGACGAGCGGACCGGACCGGCGCCGAATGCCGATCCCTCGATGCCGGGCGCGCTGCTCGGCGCCTATTGCTGGGGGTCGGATGCGTTGCGCCTCGGCCTGATGGAGCCGGCGGCACAGGTCGCCGCGGTGCGCCGCGGTATTTCCCGGTACCACCCGGAAATCCTGGACGACGACATGGTCGTCGACACCGCGTCGATCTGCTGGCAGTCGCACAAATGGTCGGCCGGCGCCTTCGCCTTCCTGCTGCCGGGGCAACTCGGCTCGATCTTCCTCGACGGGAAGAAGCCGGAGGGCCGGGTGTTCTTCGCCGGCGAGCACTGCTCGCTCGACCAGGCCTGGATCCAGGGTTCGCTGATCGCCTCGCTGGAGGCAGTCGACCAGATCGTGAGCATCTGACATGGCGCTCACCGCCACCGGACAAACCATTCTTCCAGACGGAGTGATGATCATGGGCAATGGGCCCGACGGCGTGCTGGACTGCGCGATCATCGGCGGCGGCATGGGCGGCGTGTACAGCGGCTGGCGGCTGGCCACCGCGCCGGACTCGCCGATCCCGGCGGGCGGCATCCACCTGTTCGAGATGAGCGACCGGATCGGCGGCCGGCTCGACACCGTGCGGCTGCCCGGCATGCCGCATGTGCCGGCCGAGCTGGGCGGCATGCGGATCATGACCTCCCAGCCGCTGGTCATGGGGCTGGTGAAGCAGCTGGGCTTCCAGCCGATCACCTTCCCCATGGGCGGCCCCCAGAACCTGGCCTATCTGCGCGCCCACCGCTTCGAGGTCGGCCAGTATGCCGATGCCGCGAAGGTGCCGTACTGGCTGACGCCGGAGGAGACCGGCAAGTCGCCGTCGCAACTGGTGGTGCAGGCGATCGAGACGATCATCCCCGGCGCCACCAAGATGACGAGTGCGGAGCTGCGCGCCGCCTGTGCCGCCGCCACCCTGAACGGCTTCCCGCTGCGCCAGCACGGCTTCTGGCAGGTGCTGCTGAACCTGCTGAGCGTCGAGGCCTACAACCTCGCCTTGGACGGCGGCGGCTTCAACACGGTGCTGACCAACTGGAACGCCGCCGAGGCCATCCCCTGGTACATGGAGGATTGGTCGATCCCGCCGGAGCAGACGCCGTATGTCAGCCTGCCCGAGGGCTACGAGGCGCTGCCCTGGCGCCTGCGCGACGAGTTCGCAGCGGCCGGCGGCCATGTCCATATGCGGCAGGAGCTGATCGCCTTCACCCGGCGCGATGACGGGCTGTATGCCGTGACCTTCCACGACCACGTCCGCCGCAAGGACCACGTGGTGCTGGCCCGCCGGCTGATCCTGGCGATGCCGCGCCGGTCGCTGGACCGCATCGCCGAGCATCCGCTGGACCGGGCCGGCCCGACCGAGTTCTTCGGCAAGCCGGGGGTGGCGGCGCTGCTGGCCACCGTCACCGGCCACGCCCTGTACAAATTCGCCCTGGCCTATCCGGAGCCCTGGTGGCACCAGCTGGGCCTGACCTCGGGCGATTCCGTCACCGACCTGCCGCTGCGCCAGATCTACTATTTCGAGACCGAGGGCGAGCAGCCGGGCGGCAATCCGAAGAACACCAATTCGCTGCTGGTCGCGGCCTACACCGACGGCATCTCGGTCGATTATTGGGAAGGCGTGCGCGACAGCGGCCCGCCCTTCGAAGTCCAGTCCAACGCCTTCGTCACCGGCGCCGAGCCGAAGCTGGACGACATCTACCGGATCAGCGCGCTGATGGTGGCCGAGGCGCATCGCCAGCTGAAGGAGGTCCATGGGGTGGCGGATGCACCGGAACCCTATGCCGCCGCCTTCCGCGACTGGGGCGATGATCCCTATGGCGGCGGCTGGCACTCCTGGAACATCGGCGTCGACACCGCTTCGGTGATGCCCCGCATCGTCAAGCCGGCGCATGGCGAGGAGGTCTATGTCTGCGGCGAATCCTATTCGACCTTCCAGGGCTGGGTCGAAGGCGCGCTGCAGACCGCCGAGATGATCCTGACCGGGCATTTCGGCATGGCCGCCCCGGACATCGCCCTCGCCTCCGTCGCCGCCTGACCTCCCGCATCCTCTTCGTCCGAAAGATCCCCGCATGCTGCAGCAGAGCACGACCTACTACCGCACCGTGACCGACCGCACCGTGTCGCAGCTGCTGCTGGACTATCTCAAGCTCGAGGATGTCCATCACATCTTCGGCATCCCCGGTGGCGGCATCATGTACCTGCTGAACGAGCTGCGGCTGCGTGAGGATGAGTTCACCTACGTCATCTGCAAGCACGAGACCGGTGCGGCCTATATGGCGGACGGGCTGCACCGGGTGACCGGGGGGCTGGGCGTCGTCCTGGTCACCACCGGCCCCGGCGCGCTCAATGCGCTGACCGGGGCGATGAACGCCCAGGCCGATCATTCCGCCGTCCTGACCATCACCGGCGAAGTCGCCGAAAGCTATTTCGGCAAGGGCTACCTGCAGCAGGGCATCGACGGCACGCTGAATGTCGATGCCGTGTACCAGGCCTCGGTCCAGTACAGCGCCATGATCGCCGACGCGAACGACTTCGGCACGCTGTTCACCCAGGCGCTGCGCGACGCGCTGTCGATCCCGTTCCGCGCCACCCATATCAGCCTGCCGGTCGACATCTCGAACACGACGCCGACCGGGCCGGTCGCCTTCCCGAAATCCTGGGAGAACTACCGCACCGTGCCGCAGGCCAGCGACCGTCGGCGCACCCGGCAGGCGCTGGAGATGCTGCTGGCGGCAAAGCGGCCGCTGATCATGCTCGGCAACGGCAACCGCTTCGCCCTGCAGGGCGAGCGGCGCGACCGGTTCATCGCCCTGGTCGAGCGCTTCGGCATTCCGGTGATGACCTCGCCCGACGGCAAGGCGCTGTTCCCGGAGAACCACCCGCTGGCGCTGCGCAACATCGGCATCGCCGGCTGCCTCTGGCCCGGCCTGTATCTCGGTGCCGCCGGTGGCGGCCCGGCCTATGATGCGCTGATGGTGATGGGTTCGGTGCTGGGCAATCTGGCCACCGGCAACTGGAACCTGGATCTGATGCCGAAGGGCCCGCTGATCCAGGTCGACGCCGACCAGGCGGTGATCGGCCGGACCTACCCGATCGAGCTCGGCATTGTCAGCGAACTCGGCCAGTTCATCGACGATCTGTGCGAGGCGGGTGACCTGCACCAGCCCGACGAAGCCGCGGTGGCAGAGCGCAAGGAGTACATCCGCTGGATCCGCGACACCCACGCCCCCTGGTATGATCCGGAGAAGCGCGACTCTCTCGCCAGCCCGATCCTGCCGCAATCGGCGATGCGGGTGATCAACGAGGTCGTGCCGTCCGGCAGCCACGTCTTCATCGACTGCGCCAATTGCGTCGGCTGGTCGCTGAACGATTTGGCGTTCGACCCGCCGACCCAGATGCACCTGTCACTCGACACCGGGCCGCTGGGCTTCGGCGTCTGCGCCGTGATCGGCGGCAAGCTGGGCGCGCCGGACCGGACCTGCATCGCGATCACCGGCGACGGTGCCTTCCTGATGCATGGCAGCGAGCTGTCGACCGCCGTGCGCTACGGCGTCGGCGCCATCTGGATCGTCATGGACAACAACGACCTGGCGATGGTCAGCCAGGGCAACGCGCATTTCTTCCCGACCCCGCCGGAGCCGACCTGGACCGATTACTACCGGCTCGGCAACCCCGACCTGGTGGCCTTTGCCAGCGGCCTCGGCGCCGACACCTGGACAGTCAACGACCCGCAGGGGCTGCGCGCCGCCCTGACCAAGGCGATCGGCCAGGCGGATCTGCGCCGGCGGCCGCAGGTGATCGTGCTGGAGATCGACCGATCGGAAGTGCCGCCCTATTACCGGACCCCGCCGCAGGCGAGCTGATGCGCGACCCAGCACCGGTGCGACCCTCTGCGGAAGGATATGCGAATGGTTGACAAGACCGCCCGGGTCAAAGGCGTCGGTTTCGCCGTACCGGACGAGATCCGCGGCAACGATGCGCCGATCTTCGACTGGATCAAGGCGAACAAGCCACCGCATTCCGACCTGTTCGCGGGCTTCGACCAGCGCCGGATCCTGGCGCCCGGCGAGACCCTCGAGACCCTGATGGCCACGGCGGCCACCCGCGCCATGGCCGATGCCGGGCTGGCGGCGGGGGATATCGATCTGCTGATCGGCGTCGCCTCGGTCTCCGACTATGTCAGCCCGAACGGGCTGGTGCAGTTGCACCAGCAGCTGGGCCTGCCGGCACGCTGCCAGGCGCTGCCGCTCGGCACCGAATTCACCATCTTCAATGACGGGCTGGTCCTGGCCGAGGCGCTGATCCGCACCGGCCGCGGCCTGCGCAACGCGCTGATCGTCTGCGGCTGCAACTGGAGCCGGCACGTCAGCTATCACGAGGCGACCTGCATCGGCGCCGCCGACGGCGCCGGCGCCGCGGTCATGGCGGTGACCGAGGACCAGGATCGCTTCGCCCTGGTCGATGTGGTGACCGACACCTACACCAAGTATTACGGCGCCATGCGTATGGCCATCCGGCAGGTCGGCCCGATTGATCCGCCGCCGCCCTATCTGCCGGAGAGCTTCACCACGCCGCTGATGTATCTCGGCGACGAAGCGGCCAAGCAGTACCAGGAATACGGCGCCAAGGTTCCACCGCGGATCGTCGACCGGCTGCTGCGGCGCAACGGCCTGGCCGCAGACGAGATCACCCTGATCGCGCACCAGGCGTCCTCGGTGCTCATCGACGCCTGGGCGGCGGCGATCAAGCCCGGCCAGTACCTGACGACCCTGACCGAATACGCCAACATGACCTCGGCCTCCGTGCCCGTGACGCTGGCGGCGCAGTATGGCGAGATCACCCGGAACAATCTGGTGCTGCTGACCATCGGCATGCAGCAGCAGACATCAGCGGTGTTGTTGCGGCGCCGCTGCGCGCAGGGGATGGTCGCCGTCTGATCCGCGGCCGTCCCCTCGCACCTCTACTCGCCCGTCCAGATCTCAGCGGGCGCAGATCCCAGCGGGCTTCGACCGGAACCGGTCGAGGCCCGTTTTCGTTCGCCCTGCCGGCATTTGCCGGTGCGGGGACGCCAGGGCGTCCGTCCCATCCGGAAAAACATTCGCATGCGAATGGCGGTTCATAATCCAGTCACAGGACTGAACATTATTGCTCTTATATAAGAACATAAGTTGCCGGAAGTAATCTGACTCCGGATCTCCTCACGAAATCGGCAACTTCCTTATCGAAGACTGCACTGGGCACTGAGCCCCCCGACCGGCCCGGGATCGTCCCGGACGGCCCGGACGACGGCCGCCGCCCAGCAAGACCGACAGAACGGAGGCTCCCATGCACAGCAGAATCGCCCTAGCGCCCCAATCCCAGCTGACCGATTGGCCCGCGCTGTTCGACGCCGCCGAGAAGCATGGCGGCATTTCCGAGGCATCGAGCCAGGCGATCGGCCCGGCCGACGCCGTCTTCCAGGCGATGTACCTGGATCTCGACGCCATCCAGGAGGCGCTGCTGGCCGCGGACCGGGAGCCTGCCGCGGTCACCGTCTACGCCGATGTGCTGAACATTCCCCCGGGATTCGACTGGACGCTGCAGCACACCGCGCTGCTGATCGTGGCCCGGCGCATCCAGTCGCCCGGCTACGCCACCATCAGCCTCGACTATCGCGGCGGCTCGGCGGCCAGCCTGACGGTGTTCGCCGACGAGATCGACGGCAGGTTCCAGGCCATCGCCCTGACCGCGCATGACGGGCCGCAACCGGCGGTGTTCATCTTTGACGCCCCGCCGGCGACGGGCGGGGTGCAGATCCGCCTGGTGGCCAGCGGGCCGACTGAGGCGCCGCTGGATCGGGCCGGGGGCTTGCCCGCCCGGCCGGCCACGGCGCTGGAGCAGGCGCTGCGGATGGAATTCGTCTTCGCCGCGCTGCTGCGCGACCAGGACCCGCACCTGGCCCTGGCGATGTTCGACTGGGTCAAGTCCTGGCCCGGCGCCACCCGGATCATCCGGGAATTCGACGACAGCGTCATTGCGCAGACCAGCGCATCCCGCGCGGCGCTGATCCCCTTCCGGGCCATGGCGGCGACCGGCTGAGGCAGGCCACCATCCCTCCGGCGTGCCCGGGATCTGCGCAACCGCAAACACCCGGGCGCAGACACCCGGGCTCCCGCCACCCGAGCAGGAGATGCATCATGGGATTCTATCAGCCGGAGCCGTTCGACACCGCCAGCGCCAGCTTCATCCAGCGGCCCAACGGCTTCGGCGTGTTCCTGGTCGAGGTCCAGGGCAATGCCCCGAACTATACCGCCGGCCTGACGCTGGTGCGCGACGCCCATTGGGTCGGCGGCCTGAAGATCGACGTGATGGGCTGGACCGGCCCGCTCGGGCAGGGCACGGCGCCCTATACCGTCAAGGGCAGCTTCCCCGGCCAGTATGTGCCGCAGATCGTCATCGCCGGCGCCAACGGCGAACGGCTGATCCCGGTCAAGGCGATCTCGGCGGAAGACAGCGACAGCTTCGTCCAGCGCCTGGCCGGCTGACCGCGCCGGCTACAGGCCCGCCCGGGCCTGCGCCAGGATCTCGTCCGACAGCGCGGGGTCGTCGACCGCGCGCGCCAGGACCATTGCGCCGACCATGGTGGCGACCATCCGGACGGCGTCCGCCCGGGCATCGCCCTTCTTGCGGTTCGGCCGGACTTTGGAAGAGAGGACGTCCAGGATGTTCCTGACATGCCGGGTGAACACGCCCTTCGCCAACGGGGCGCGGACCACCTCGCCGGCCAGGGCGGCCATGACGCAGCCCTGGTCCCGGTTGTCCCGGTGCTCGGGCGACAGATAGGTCTCCACCAGCTTCCGCCGGGCCGGTTCCGAATCTGCCGCCGTCACGAATTCGTGCATCATCGCCGCCATCGCGCGATCGATACTCTCGGCGATCAGCGCGTCCTTGGATGCGAAGTGGTTGTAGAACGGCCCGTGCGTCAGCTCCGCCGCCTTCATGATCTCGGGCACGCTCACCCCGTTGAGCCCCCGCTCCCGGAACAGCTTCGACGCTTCCTGCAGGATCCGCTCATGGCGGGCGGCCGTGTCCGCAGCCGGATATCTCATCGTGTCCTCACAAAAAGACCTTGACGCTAAGCATGATGATCATCATGTTTGGCGTCAAGCATGATGACCATCATGCTTGATATGCTTACACCCGCCGCTGCACGAGGGCGTACCCTGTGCGGGCCAGGCAGCACCGGCCAAAAGGACTATTTAAAATGGATATCAAGGGATCGGTCGTTCTCGTCTCGGGCGCCAATCGCGGCCTGGGCCTGGCCTTCGCCCGCGAGGCGCTGGCCCGCGGTGCTGCCAAGGTCTATGCCGGCATGCGCAACACCGCCGGCTTCGATGAGCCCGGGCTGGTGCCGGTGCAGCTCGACGTCACCGACGCCCAATCGGTCGCCAAGGCCGCCGCGGCCCTGCAGGACGTCACGCTCCTGGTCAACAATGCCGGCATCGGCGCGCTGAGCGACGGCCCGCTGGACCCGGAGCTGCAGGCGCAGACCCTCCGCCTCCTCGACACCAACCTCTTCGGCATCGTCCGCCTCTCCCAGGCCTTTGCCCCGACCCTCGGCCGCAACCGGCCCGGCGCCATCATCGACGTGCTGTCCAACGCCTCATGGGTGCCGGTGCCGATGCTGACCGCCTATGCCATCACCAAGGCCGCGGCCTGGAGCTTCACCAACCATCTGCGGCTTCAGTTGCAGGAGCAGGGCACCCAGGTGCTGGGCATGCATGTCGGCTTCATCGACACCGACCTGACCAAGGGCGTGGATGTCCCGAAGAGCAGCCCGGTCGACGTCGTGCGGCGGACTTACGACGCGCTGGCGGCCGGCAAGAACGAGGTCATGGCCGATGAGGGCACGGGGGCGCTGAAGCGGTCCCTGTCCGCCGACCTGCCGGGCTATATCGATCCGGCTTCGCTTGCCTGAGATGATACCGGCGCCGCTCGCAAGGGCGGCGCCGGCCCATCGCCACCCTCTCCCAAGATACATACGCAGCGTATATTTGTTGACATACGCACCGTATGTATCCGATACATCGACATACGGGACGTATGTCGATGACTGTCCCGGACACCAGAGCGCAGCGGACCCGAAGCCCTGAAACCGGCAACTCTCTTCACCGTTTCCGGTGATGCGAGGCCGTGACGGTTGCGAGGCCTGCTGCCTTGTATGGATTGGGAGAGAGATGATGGCCAAACGCGATGCAGTCTTCCCTGCCGGCCGGCAGGCGCTCTACGAGATCTACAGCTATTCGGCGGCGATCCGCTCGGGCGACTTCCTGTTCGTTGCGGGCCAGGTCGGCAGCCACGAGGATGGGTCGCCGGAGCCGGTCTTCGAAAAGCAGGTCCAGCTTGCCTTCGACAATCTGAAGGCCGTGCTGAAGGCCGCCGGCTGCACCTTCGACGACGTCGTCGACGTGACCACCTTCCACACCGACCCCAGCACGCAATGGGACACCTTCGCCGCCATCCGCCTGAAGGAGATCGGCGAAGCGCCCTATCCGAACTGGACCGCGGTGGGCGTGAACTGGCTGGCGGGCTTCGATTTCGAGATCAAGGTCATCGCGCGCCTGCCTCAGTCCGCCTGATCGATCAGCCCCGGCCCGGCGCGCCGCATCGCCGGGCGCCCGGTCCGGGGCCGGTCGAACAGCCCCCAGAGCCCGTGACGCACGAACCGCCGCCGCCAGCGCCCGACACAATGCTCCTCCAGCTGCAGGCGGCCGGAAATGGTCCGGTTGCTGAGCCCCTGCGCGGCCAGGAGCACAATGGCGGCGCGTCTTGCCATCCCATACTGCCGGGCAGCGCTGCCGATGAGGCGGTCCAACGTGCAGCGTTCTGCGGGCGACAGGGCGATCGGCTCAGCCTTCCCATGCGGCATCGGGTGACTTTCCTGAACGGTGGAGGCCCGGCGCCTAGCCGGTCATATCAGGCGCCGGATCGGCCTGATGCAGGTCCCGCGTCATCGCCACCAGGCGGTC
>NZ_JBYRFX010000274.1:0-10468 GCF_057815775.1 Inquilinus sp. | reverse complement strand
GCTTCGGTCATGGCGCGTGCCTCCTCGCCCAGGCGGGCGAAATCGGCGGAGAGGATCGAGGGGGAGATCAGGACGGGTTTGACCATGATCGTCCCTCAATAACAACTGACCGACCGCGTCACAACCATGACGAGGCCGATTGCGGCAAAGGAATGGCCGGGGCGGCGGACCGCCCCGGCCGCCGAAGCCTACTTCGCCTTGGCCAGGAACTCCTTGACGTTGTCCGGGGTCACCGTGTCGAGGCCGACATAGGTGATCTCCTGGACCTTCTCGCCCTTCTTCAGCTTGAACAGGGTCTCCATCGCCAGCGCGCCCATCTCATTCGGCTGCTGGCCGATCAGGGCGTTGGCATAGCCGTCGCGCAGCAGCTCCAGCTCCGTCTTCAGCGTGTCGGCCGAGACCAGAACGACCTCATGCGACTTCAGCTTGGCCTTGATCGGCTCGGCGAAGTTGCGGAAGGCGTCGGGCACGAACAGCGGCCAGCCGCCGACCGGCAGCAGCGCGTCGATGTCCGGGTGGGCGGTCAGCGTGTCCTGCAGTTGCTGCACGGCCAGCGCCGCATCGTCGTTGCAGTACAGCGGCGAACCGGCGACCTGGGTCCAGCCGGCGCCCAGCCCGTCGATGGTGCCGCGTACCCGGTCGTTCAGGTTCGCCGCAGCCGGGCCGCCCGAGACCAGGGCGAAGGTGCCGCCGCCCGGATGCAGCTTGGCCGCCATCTCACCGATCGCCTTGCCCATGGCGTAGTTGTCGGTGCCGACGAAGGCCTGGCGCTTCGACCCCGGCGCATCGGCGTCGAAGGTGATGGTCGGGATGCCGGCGGCGACCGCCTGGTCGATCACATTGGTCAGCGCATCGACATCGGAAACCGAAATCGCCAGCCCGTCGATGCCCTGGGTGATCAGGTCCTGGACGATCTGCGCCTCGCTGGCCGGCTCATGCTCGACCGGGCCGATATAGACGCATTCGACGCCGAGCTTCTTGGCCGCTTCCATGCAGCCGTCGCGCGACAGGTCGAAATAGGGGTTGTTCATCGCCTTCGGCACCAGGGCGAAGCGCAGCTTGTCCGCCGCATTCGCCCCGCCGGCCATCGCGGCCAAAGCTGTCAATGCCACTGCCGTCAAAAGAAGTTTTTTCACAATGCTCGTCCTCCCCAGTTGAACTCTCGTTGTCGCGGCGCCTCTCTCAGCCGGCCCGCCGGGACCGGATGCGGTCGAGCAGGACCGCGAGAATAATGAACACGCCGACGAAGAAATCCTGCCAATAAGGCTGCACCCCGCTCAGGATCAGGCCGTTGCGGATGACCTCGATCAGGGCCGCGCCGGTGATGGCGCCCAGCGGCCCGCCGATGCCGCCGGTCAGGTTGGCGCCGCCGATCACCGAGGCGGCGATCACCCGCAGCTCATAGCCGACGGCGGTGTTGGCGGGGGCGGAGCCGAGCCAGGACAGCAGCAGCACCCCGGTGAAGCCGGCCAGCGCGCCGCAGAAGACGTAGACCGAGATCTTGATCCGCTCGACCGGCACGCCGGTCAGCCCGGCCGCCCGCTCGTTGCCGCCGATGGCGAAGACATGGCGGCCCCACTGCATGTGCCGCAGCAGGAACCAGATCGCCAGGCCGAGCAGCACCATGTAGATCAGCGACGGCGGCACCGCGCCGAAGATCGGCTCGTTGCCTAGGGTGCGAAACAGGTCCTTGGCCGGCCCGGCAGTGGGCGAGCCGCGGCCCTGGGTCACGACATAGACCAGGCTGCGGCAGACGCTGAGCATGCCCAGCGTGGTGACGAAGGGCGACAGGTTCAGCCGCGCGATCAGGATGCCGTTGGCCAGGCCGACCACGCCGCCGGCCGCCACCCCCGTCAGCACGGCGAAGGCCAGGGCCAGGCCGGGCCAGTCGATGAAGACGCCCCAGTCGGCGCTCCACTCCATCGCCAGGCTGGTGGCGACGGCGCCGACCGCCATCACCGACCCGACCGACAGGTCGATGCCGGCCAGGATGATGACCAGCGTCTGGCCCAGCGCGGCGATGGCGATGTAGGAGAAGTTCTGGGCGACGTTCTGCAGGTTGCGTTCGGTCAGGAACTTGTCCGACCCGATCGTCATCACGATCATCAGGATCACCAGCGCCGCCAGGACGTAGGTGATCTGGGACGACAGGATCCGGTGCAGCAGACCCGGCTGGCGGACATTCTCGAAGCCGGCCGGGGTGGTGGTCGCTGTCGTCGCCATCACGCCGCCTCCAACGCGCCGGTGATCAGCCCGGTCACCTCTTCCGGCGAACTGGTCGCGATCTGCTTGTCGGCGACCTTACGGCCGCGGCGCATCACGATCACCCGGTCGCAGACGTCGAACACGTCGGGCATGCGGTGGCTGATCAGGATCACGGCAATGCCGCTGTCGCGCAGCCGGCGGATCAGCTCCAGCACCTCATGCACCTGGCGCACGCTGATCGCCGCGGTCGGTTCGTCCATCAGGATCAGCTTGGCGTTGGCCAGCCGGGTGCGGGCGATCGCCACCGCCTGGCGCTGGCCACCCGACATCAGCCGGACCAGGTCGTTCGACCGCGTCTCGGATTTCAGCTCGGCGAACAGCTCCTGCGCCCGCCGGTTCATGGCGCCATGGTCCAGTCGCCGCAGCGGCCACACGCCCTTCTTCAGCTCACGGCCCAGGAAGACATTGGCGGCGGCGGTCAGGTTGTCGGCGATGGCGAGGTCCTGATAGACGACCTCGATCCCGGCGTGGCGGGCATCGACCGGCTTGTGGAAATTCACCGGCCGGCCATCCAGCAGCATCTCGCCCGCGGTCGGCGGGAAGTTGCCGGCCATGACCTTGACCAGGGTGGATTTTGCCGGCGCCGTTGTCGCCCATCAGCCCGACCACCTCGCCGGGCTCGATCGTCCAGCTCACCCCGTTCAGGGCATGGATCGCCCCGAAATGCTTGGTGATGTCGCGCAACTCCAGAAGCGCCATCCGCTCCGGTCCTCCCTGATGCCGGATTTTTCCGGCCTTGTTTCGGGCGAACTGTGAAAGAGGGAGCGCCGGAGTGCAATCGTTTTTGTATGATTATTAGTCTGAAGGACCTATTTCCGGCGCTGCAGCCGGGCGATGTGGAAGCCGTCGAGACCGCCGAGATCGGCCCAATGGCAGGGCAGGCTGCGGATGTCGCCGGCCGGGGTCAGCACTTCGTCCGATCCGCCGACTTCCGACGGCGTCACCGGCAGCCGCACAAGGCGGTCGTCGGTCGCCAGCAGCCGGTCGATCTGGGTCTCGCCCTCCTCGGGCAGCAGCGAACAGGTGCACCAGACCAGCAGGCCGCCGGGCCGCACCTGCTCGACTGCGTGGCGCAGCAGTCGTGCCTGCGCCGCCGCCAGCTTGGCCACGTCGTCCGGCCCTTTGAGATAGGGCACGTCGGGGTGGCGCCGGATGGTGCCCGTGGCGCTGCACGGCGCGTCGAGCAGCACCGCGTCGTAGGGCAGCCCGTCGGCGAAGGTCTCGGCATCCCCGGTGCGCAGATCGGCGACGAGGCCGAGCCGTTCGAGATTCTCGGCCACCCGCTTCAGCCGCCGGCCGGACCGGTCCAGCGCCGTGACCTCGGCCCCGGCGGCGACGAGCTGGGCGGTCTTGCCGCCCGGTGCGGCGCAAAGGTCGAGGATGCGGCGGCCCGCCACCGGGCCGAACAGCCGGGCGGGCAGGGCGGCCGCGGCGTCCTGCACCCACCAGGCGCCCTCGGCGAAGCCGGGCAGCTCCGGCACCAGGCCGCCGGCCTCGCGCCGCAGGGTGCCGCTGGGCAGTTGCCGGGCTTCCAGCTGCGTGGCCCAGACATCGGGGTCGGCCTTGACCGAGAGATCCAGCGCCGCCTCGCGCAGATGGGCCTCGGCAATGGCGGCGGCGGTGTCCTTGCCGTAGGTCTCCTCCAGGCGCGACCACAGCCATTCCGGCGTGTTCAGCCGGGGAGCATCCTGTGCGGTCAGCAGGGCCGGGCCGTCCTCGGCCAGCCGGCGCAGCACGGCGTTGACCAGCCCCTTCATGCCGGCGAAGCCGGTCACGCCGGCCAGCTCGACCGAGGTGTCGACCGCGGCATGGGAAGGGGTCGCCAGGAACAGGCGCTGGGCCAGGCCCAGGCGC
This sequence comes from Inquilinus sp., assembly GCF_057815775.1. Lineage (NCBI taxonomy): Bacteria > Pseudomonadati > Pseudomonadota > Alphaproteobacteria > Rhodospirillales > Rhodospirillaceae > Inquilinus > Inquilinus sp. The sequence continues at coordinate 6,349 of NZ_JBYRFX010000274.1, read as the reverse complement.
AGCACGTCGCGCACCGTGGCAGCGGCGCGCGGCAGCGGCGCCTTCAGGGCGCCGTCGATCAGCGCATCGAGCTGGCCCAGCCGCCGCAGCATCGTGGTCAGCAGCAGGCGGGTGAAGGCGCGGTCGCGCGGCTCCATCTCGCGCAGGGCGAGATGGCCGTCGAGCGCCTCGTCGATCGGTCGTCTCTGCGCCAGCACGGCCCGCAGCAATTCGATGGCCGCCTTGCGTGTCGCCAGTCCGGTGTCGGTCATGATGCCGGATGTAGACGATCGGGCGGGTTCCGGCCAGCGCCGTCGACATCTGCGACATCCGTGGTGCCGTTGCGGGGTCTTCCGCCAGGGGCCCGGCCGGGCCATGCTGGGGCCGGATTCATGCCAAACTCTATGGAGCGCCCTGCCGATGCCGTCCGAAGACACCGCGCCTAGCCGCCTCTATCTCGAGGATCTCCAGGTCGGGCAACGCTTCGGCTCGAAGACCGTCGCGGTGACATCAGAGGCGATCAAGGCGTTCGCCGGCGAATTCGACCCGCAGCCCTTCCATCTCGACGAGGCGGCGGCCAAGGACTCGCTGTTCGGCGGCCTGGCCGCCAGCGGCTGGCACACCGCGGCGCTGACCATGAAGCTGCTGGTCGGCGGCGATTTCCTGCCCGCGGGCGGCCTGATCGGCGCCGGGATGGAGGAGCTGCGCTGGCCGCGACCGGTGCGGCCCGGCGACGTGCTGCGGGTCGAAAGCGAGGTGCTGGAGGTCCGGCCGTCGCAATCCCGTCCCGACCGGGGCATGGCGAAGGTACGCATCACCACCCTGAACCAGGCGGGCGAGCCGGTGCAATCGATGGTCGCCAACATGGTCATGCCACGCCGGGTCGCTTGATCGGCCGGGCTCCTATCCGATCAGGCGGGTGACCAGCGCCGGCACCTCTCGGATACTCTCCAGGGCATGGAAGCCGGGCGGGGCGACCTCCGGCCGGCTGGCGGCCTCATGCGCCCAGGTGATGCGGTAGGGGATGTGCACGGCGCGGCCGCCGAGGTCGAGCACCGGCAGGATGTCCGACCGCATCGAATTGCCGATCATCAGGAAGTCTGCCGGCGCGGTGGCACTGCGCTGCAGGATCCGGCGATAGGTCGCCTCGTCCTTCTCGGCCACGATCTCGATCCGTTCGAAGCGTTCGGCCAGGCCGGAGCGCGCGACCTTGCTCTCCTGGTGGAACAGGTCGCCCTTGGTGATGACCATCAGCCGGATGCGGCCGGCCGCGGCCTCGGGCGCCAGCGCGTCCAGGGTCTCGACCACGCCGTCCAGCAGCTCGACCGGGTGGTCCATCATCGCCTTGCCGAAATCGAGGATGCTGCGGATGTCGGCGGCAGGGATGCGGCCCTCCGTCAGGTCGATCGCCGTCTCGATCATCGACAGGGTGAAGCCCTTCACGCCATAGCCGAAGGTCTTGAGGTTGCGGCTTTCGGTGTCGAGCAGGGTGCGGTCGAAGGTCTCGGCATCGACCCAGGGCGTCAGCAGCGCCAGCAGGCGGTCATGCGTCTCCTCGAACACGGATTCGCTGTGCCACAGGGTGTCGTCGGCGTCGAAGGCGATCGTCAGGGGCAGGGACATCGGCAGAAGGCTGCTTTCAGGCAAGGAAGGATGAGTGGCGCTCAGCTCCGCCGCGCGGCGAAGCCGGTGACGGACTGGGTGAGCGCGTGCAGGGCGAAGCCGATGAACAGCACGCCCGAGGCGCGGACGAACCAGATCTCGTGCCGGCTGTAGAAGCGGCGCACGGTCGCCGCCCCGGTTACGGCCACCAGGATCATATAGGCGGTGAGGGCGCCGAGGCAGGCTGCGGCCACCAGGGCCGGGAAGATCGACCAGGACAGGCTGGAGGCGTAGCTGGTCAGCAGCGCGGTGAAGGTTGCCACCGCCACCGGATAGCCCTTGGGATTGGTGACACCGAACACCAGGCCGCGCAGCAACGGCCGGCGGACCGCGGTGGCGACCGCACCGTCGGCGCGGCGGCGTACGGTGACGGCGTTCCAGCCGAGCCAGAGCAGATAGGCGCCGCAGATCAGGCCCAGCGAGTCGAACAGCGCCGGCCCGACCGCCTGGGCGCCGATGATCGCGACCAGCGCCAGCGACGACCACAGCGCGTCGCCGACCAGGTGGCCGCACAGGAACACGGCCCCGGCCTTGCGCCCCTGGCCGGCGGAGATGCCGAGCAGGGCGAGCACGGCCGGCCCCGGCGCGATGCCGTAGGCGAAGCCGGCGAGGGCGCAGGCCAGAAGCAGGGACCCGTTCACGATCTCTCCGGTACGACGGGAAAATGACAGGGGCACGGTCGCGCCCCGCGACAAAATCGGCCATAAGGCGGGCGAAGAGCAAGCCGGACGGATCGACGCGGGATCGGCGCGTCGCCGACATCCGGTTACCGGCACTGGCCACGGGGAATGACATGGACCTGAGCGATATCCTCAGCCGCTTCGATGCCGAGCTGCGTCAGGCCCCGGTGCCGGCCGACCCGGCCTATCGCATCGAACGGCTGCCCGACGTCACGCGCATCGTCGGCCCGGGGCCGGAGTCGCATGACAATTGCGTGTGCTGGAGCGGCCTCGACGCCGATTCGGCCGATGCCGCGGTGGCCCGCGAGGCGGCGTTCTTCGCCGGGCAGGGCCGGTCGGTGGAGTGGAAGCTGTACAGCCACGACCAGCCGGCCGATCTCGGCCGCCGCCTGGAGGCTGCTGGCTTCGTGCCGGAAACGCCGGAGACGCTGGTGGCGTTCGATCTCGATGGGGCGCTGCCGCCGCCGGTCGACCCGGACGGGGTGACGATCGAGCGCGTCATCGACCCGGTGCGCTTCGGCGCCATCGACGATTTGATGGCCGTGGTCTACGGCGCCGACGAAGACTGGCGGTCGGATGTGCTGGCGGCAGAGATCGCGGCGGCGCCGGACCGGCTGTCGGTCTATCTCGCCATGGCCGACGGCCATTGCGTCTCGGCCGGCTGGATCCGGTACAACCCGGGCACCGGCTTCGCCGATCTCTGGGGCGGCGCCACCCGGCCGCATTGGCGCGGCCGCGGCATCTACCGCGCCCTGGTCGCCAACCGTGCCGCCGAGGCGAAGGCGCGGGGGTTCGGGATCCTCACGGTCGATGCGTCGCCCGAAAGCCGGCCGATCCTGGAACGGCTCGGCTTCCGGGCACTGACCACGACCACGCCCTACATCCGCGAGGCCTGAGCGCGACTTAGCCGCGGCCGACGAACGGCATGTTGGTCGCCATCACGGTGACGAACTGGATGTTCGCATCGAGCGGCAGCGACGCCATCATCAGGACGGTCTTGGCGACATCGGCCGCATCCATCAGCGGCTCGGGCTTGATCGACCCGTCGGCCTGGGGCACGCCCTTGGCCATGCGGGACGCCATCTCGGTGGCGGCATTGCCGATGTCGACCTGCCCGCAGGCGATGCCGTATTTCCGCCCGTCCAGCGAGGTCGACCGGGTCAGGCCGGTGATGGCGTGCTTGGTCGAGGTGTAGGGGGCAGAGTTCGGCCGCGGCGCATGGGCGGAGATCGAGCCGTTGTTGATGATGCGGCCGCCGCGCGGATCCTGGTCCTTCATGATCCGGAAGGCTTCCTGGGTGCACAGGAACGGGCCGGTCAGGTTGGTGTCGACCACCGCCTTCCACTGCTCGAAGGTCAGCTCTTCCAGCGGAATGCCGGGGGCGTTGACGCCGGCATTGTTGAACAGCACGTCCAGCCGGCCGAATTTTGCCTTGGCGGCGTCGAACAGGGCGCGGACGCTCTTCGGGTCGGTGACGTCGGTCGGCACCGCCAGGGCCTGGTCGGCAGGCGTGCCTGATATCGCGATCGTCTCCGCCAGCGCATCCTGCCGCCGGCCGGCCAGCACGACCCGGTAGCCGTCCTTCAGGAAGGCCAGCGTCACGGCGCGGCCGACACCCGACCCGGCGCCCGTGATCAGCGCCACCTTGCTTTCCGATGCCATCTGCGTCTTCTCCCGTATCGATCCTGGGGCGCTGCCGCCCGTCTGTGGCCGAGACCCTAGCGCATTATGTCGGACCTAGTCAGCCGGATTGCTGGTCCGGCGGCGAAGCATTGCCCGGCACGATCCCCGGCGGCAGTGCGGCGGCATGGGCGGCGATGGCGCCGGCGGTGGTGATCCAGATGTCGTCGCGCCGGGCGGCGATGTGGGCCAGGGCCCGGCGCAACTGGCGCAGCCGGTAGGGCTGGCCAACGATATAGGGGTGCAGCGCCACGCCCATGACCAGGGCCTGGCCTTGCGCCTGCTGCTCCAGCATCTCGTCGAAATTGCCGATCACCATGTCGGCGAAGGCGTCGGCGTTCATCTTTCGTGCCACGATCGCCGGGATGTCGTTCAGCTCTTGCGGATAGGGCACCGACAGGATGCGGCCGCGGCGGGTGCGCATCCACACCGGCTGGTCGTCATGGCACCAGTCCAGCAGATAGCTGTAGCCAGCCTCCTGCAGCAGGTCCGGCGTCCGGTGGCTCTGCGAGATCCAGGGGCCAAGCCAGCCCTGCGGCCGGCCCCCGGCATGGCGGGCGATGGCGTCGGTGGCGCGGCGGATCAGCGCCGCTTCCTCAGGCTCGGCCAGGGCGCCCTGGCGCTCGGCATTGCTGTGGCCATGGCCGACGATCTCGTCGCCGCGGGCCTGGAAGGCGGCCGGCAACTCCGGGCAATGATCGTAGACGGCGGCGTTGACGATCAGCGAGCAGGGCAGGGCGGCTGTCGAACAGCTCCAGCAGGCGCCAGGCGCCGACTCGGTTGCCGTAGTCGCGCCAGGCATAGTTCAGCACGTCCGGCTGCGGCCCGGCCGGCGCCAGCTCCGCACCCAGGCCTTCGCCGAAGGCGAAATGCTCGAGATTGAGGCCGAGATAGACGGCGAGACGGGTGCCGTTCGGCCAAGCATAGCCGGGCCGGCGGACGATCGCGCTGTAATCGTAGCGGTCGTGGCCGGCCAGCGGCCCCGCACCCGTCTCGTCCATCGCGGGCTCCAGCGGCCGGCGCCCGCTTGGGGCACCGGCGAGAGAGATTAGAGCCGGGTGGCGAAGGGCGCCTCGGTCTTGGTCCGGATCTCATCGACGGTGACGCCGTCGGCGACCTCGGTCAGGGTCAGGCCCTGCGGCCCGATCTCGAACACGCCGAGCTCGGTGATGACAAGGTCGACCACGGCCTTGCCGGTCAGCGGCAGGTCGCAGGCATTCAACAGCTTCGGCGTGCCGTCCTTGGCATTGTGTTCCATGATCACGACGACGCGCTTGACGCCGGCGACCAGGTCCATCGCCCCGCCCATCCCCTTCACCATCTTGCCGGGGATCATCCAGTTGGCGAGGTCGCCATCCTTCGACACCTGCATGGCGCCGAGGATCGACAGGTCGATGTGACCGCCGCGGATCATGGCGAACGAGTCGGCCGAGCTGAAATAGCTCGACTGCGGCAGCTCGGTGATCGTCTGCTTGCCGGCATTGATCAGGTCCGCGTCCTCTTCGCCCTCATAGGGGAAGGGGCCCATGCCGAGCATGCCGTTCTCGCTCTGCAGCGCCACGTTCACGCCGTCGGGGATGTAGTTCGCCACCACGGTCGGGATGCCGATGCCGAGGTTGACGTAGAAGCCGTCCTGCAGCTCACGGGCGGCACGGGCGGCCATCTGCTCACGGGTCCAGGCCATGGTCTGTCTCCTGCTCAGGCTGCGCGCGGCCGGGTGGTGCGCTGTTCGATGCGCTTCTCGTAGCTCTTGCCTTCGAGGATGCGCTTCACATAGATGCCGGGGGTATGGATCTGGTTCGGGTCCAGCCCGCCGATATCGACCAGCTCCTCGACCTCGGCGACCGTGATCCTGGCGGCGGTGGCCATCATCGGGTTGAAGTTCCGCGCCGTCTTCCGATAGATCAAATTGCCTTCGGTGTCGCCCTTCCAGGCCTTGACGATGGCCAGGTCGGCGAACAGCCCACGCTCCATCACATACTCGGCGCCGTCGAACTCCCGCACCTCCTTGCCGTCGGCGACGATGGTGCCGACGCCGGTCTTGGTGAAGAAGGCGGGGATGCCGGCGCCGCCGGCGCGGATGCGCTCGGCCAGGGTGCCCTGCGGGTTGAATTCCAGCTCCAGCGCGCCGGACAGGTACTGCTGGGCGAACAGCTTGTTCTCGCCGACATAGGACGAGATCATCTTCTTGATCTGGCCGCGGTCGAGCAGCTTGCCCAGCCCGGCGCCATCGATGCCGCAGTTGTTCGACACCACCGTCAGCCCGGTCACGCCGCTGTCGGCGATCGCGTCGATCAGCTTCTCCGGGATGCCGGACAGGCCGAAGCCGCCCGCCATGATCATCATCC
>NZ_JBYRFX010000273.1:0-3322 GCF_057815775.1 Inquilinus sp. | reverse complement strand
CGATGAGGCCGACGGGCTGCACCTCGCCGCCGGGGGCGATCCGGCCGTGGCGCGCCGCCGTCTCGGCCCCGCCGCCTTGATCGGGGCGTCGTGCCATTCCGGGGACGAGGTCGCCGCGGCGATCGTAGCCGGAGCCGACTACGTCACCCTGGGGCCGCTGGCGCCGACCGCAAGCAAGCCGGGCTATGCGCCGACGCTGTCCCTGGCCGAGGCCGGAGCGATCGCCCGCCGCCATCGCGGCCGTGTCATCGCGCTGGGCGGAGTCGAGCCGGCGCTGGTGGCCGGGCTGATCTCCGCCGGTTTCGCCGGGGTCGCGGTGATGGGCAGCGTCATGCGCGCCGCAGCACCCCGCACGGTGGTCGCGGAGCTGCTGGCGGCCCTGGGCCACCGCGCCGATCGTAGGTTGGGTTGGACCTCAGAGACCGTTTGAAAATGCGCTGGTGTGAGTCGGGTGGCGGTGGTTTCGAGAACCGGCGCGCAGCGGACGTTTGGGTCCGTGAGCACCGGAAGCGGAGACACCGCCGTCAGACGGCCGCACCAGTAGCATTTGCAAGCGGTCTCAGCCGTCCAGCAGGCCGCGCGACAGGATGCCGGCGAAGCTGGTCTCGGCCGGGCCGGTCATCAGCACATGGCCGTCGCTCTCGCGCCATTCGATGATCAGCGTGCCGCCGTCCAGCACCACCCAGACGCTGCGGTCGGTTAGGCCGCGGCGGATGGCGGCCACCGCGGCGGCGCAGGCGCCGGTGCCGCAGGCCTGGGTCACGCCGACGCCGCGCTCCCACACCCGGTAGCGCAGCCGGTCGCGGGCCAGCACCTGGACCACGCCGATATTGGCGCGCTCGGGGAACAGCGGGTCGTGCTCCAGCACCGGCCCGACGCCGTCGATCGGCACCGCCTCGGCATCGGGCACGAAGAACACCGCATGTGGGTTGCCCATCGACACGCCGACCGGGTCCGCCAGCAGGCCGGACGACACCGGCAGGTGCAGCGTGTCGGCCTCATGCGCCAGCGGGATGTCCTGCCAGCCCAGCCCGGCCGGGCCCATGTCGACGGTGACGCTGTCGGGGGTGGCGCGGCACTGCAGCAGGCCGGCGCGGGTCTCGACCACCAGCGCATCGACGCCGGTGTCGGCCATGACCAGCGCCGCGACGCAGCGGGTGCCGTTGCCGCAGGCGCCGGCTTCGGTGCCGTCGGCGTTCAGGATGCGCATGAACACGTCGGCGCCGGTACTCTGCGCCGGCTCGATCACCAGCAGCTGGTCGAAGCCGACGCCGCGGTGCCGGTCGGCGATGCGGCGGGCTTGGTCGGGATGGATCGTGACCGGCCGCGCGCGGGCGTCCACGACCACGAAATCATTGCCCAGCCCATGCATCTTCCAGAACGGCAGCCCGTCCATCGCCCACTCCCCAGCTCTCTCACCCTCCATATGGCATCATCCCGGCCCCCGGCGCGAGGGCTCAGTCCTGCGCGGTCGACAGGGCGGGGGCCGGCGGCTAGCATGACGGCCGACGGTGCCCCTGATGACCGGGGTGAAAAGGGAAGCCGGTGTGATGCCGGCGCTGCCCCCGCAACTGTAAGCGGCGAGCCCGCGCCCGAAGCCACCGGATCCGTCCGGGAAGGGGGCGCATGGGCCGTGACCCGCGAGCCAGGAAACCTGCCGTCGGGATGGTGCGTGTGACGGGGCGGGGTGTCCCGGGCGGCGCGTCGGGCGTGATGGGGGATCCTGTCCGCGGCCGGCCCCTCCCGAGATCCGCCGGCAAGAGGGGAGAGAGGCTGTGGCGTCCGATCTGACCGTGCGATCCCTGGGGCCGGCCGATGTGCCGATGCTGCTCGACATGCTGCGCGAACTGGCGGCGCTGGAAGGCGCCCCTGACGCCATCACGGCGCAGCGGGCCGACCTGGACGAAGGGCTGGCCGAGGTACCGCCGCGCTTCCGTGGCCTGATCGCCGAGGATGGCAGCGGCGTCGTCGGCTACGTCACCTACACGATCGACTATTCCGTGTGGTCGGGCGGCGATTTCATCCGCGTCGACGACGTCTATGTCCGCGACCGGGCCCGCAGCCGCGGCGTCGGCCGCCAGCTGATGCGGGCGCTGGCCGATATCGGCGTGTCCCAGGCGATGCGGCTGCGCTGGGAGATGACGGCGGGCAACGCCGCCGCCCGCCGCTTCTACGACACCATCGGGGCCGAGGCGATCCCGGGCGAGGCGAAGACGATCTGGCGCTGGTCGGTGCCGGCGATGGAAGCGTTCCTCGACCGGGCCGCGGCGCTGCAGCCGGATGGCGACGGCGAGGCGACGCTGTCCGGCGTCAGCCCGGGCCTGCCGGGCGAGGACGGGTTCATCCTGGTGCTGCGCCGCGACGGTGCGGGCCTGTGAAAGCCCGTCGCGCCGGCCGTCATTCCGGCCCTTGGGTTGACTCCGGCGCGTCCGCCGCCTAAAAGACCGATCGCCGCGGGATCGTCCCGCAGCGAGACCCCAAGGGGTGCCGCCAGTTCGCGAGTGTCGCGCACTGGCGCTTTTCCGTTTGGAGTCACGCGATTGTTTGAGCCACGGGATTCGGGGCGATCATGTTCGAAGGTCTGAGCGGCCGTCTCGGCGACATCTTCGACCGGCTTCGCAAGCGCGGTGCGCTGACGGAGGCCGATGTCGGCGCCGTCATGCGCGAAGTGCGCGTGGCACTGCTGGAAGCCGACGTCGCCCTGCCGGTGGTCAAGGACTTCATCGACAAGGCGCGCGACCGGGCGGTCGGGCATGAGGTGCTGCGGTCGGTCACCCCCGGCCAGCAGGTCATCAAGATCGTCCATGACTGCCTGATCGAGATGCTGGGCGGCACGCCCGGCGAGATGCCCGACCTCAACGCCACGACGCCGATCAACCTGATCGCCGTGCCGCCGGTGCCGGTGCTGATGGTCGGCCTGCAGGGCTCGGGCAAGACCACCACCACCGGCAAGCTCGCGCTGCGCCTGAAAGACCGGGACAACAAGAAGGTCCTGATGGCGTCGCTGGACACGCGGCGCCCGGCCGCGCAGGAGCAGCTGAAGATCCTCGGCGAGCAGATCGGCGTCACCACCCTGCCGATCGTCCCCGGCCAGGAGCCGCTGGCCATCGCCCGCCGCGCGCTGGAGCGTGGCCGGCTCGAAGGCTTCGACGTCGTCCTGCTCGACACCGCCGGCCGCCTCTCGATCGACGAGGAGCTGATGGCCGAGGTGGTGGCGATCCGCGACGCCACCAAGCCGAGCGAGACCCTGCTGGTCGCCGACGCCATGACCGGCCAGGACGCCGTCAACGTCGCCCGCACCTTCCATGAGCGGGTCGGCATC
>NZ_JBYRFX010000272.1:0-3156 GCF_057815775.1 Inquilinus sp. | reverse complement strand
CAGACCCCTCCCCCTAGCCCCCTCCCACCAGGGGAGGGGGGACCAGAAAGGAATGGCCCCCGGCTATTCTGAGCAGGTCCCGCCAGGCGGGAAAGGCAACGCGCAATCGCAGTAGTATTATACACCGCTCTTGTTCATGATATGTTCCATGGACAAGACGCAATCCCATCAGACACCGGAGGCCCCGGCCGCTCCCAAGGACGAGCGGGCCGGGCGGATGCTCGACCGGATGGCCGAGATGGCGATGGAGCGGGCCGAGGCGCTGCACACGGCGTCCATGGAGGCGATCCGCGACCGCGACGCCGCCGCCACAAGGGAGTTCGAACTCGCCTTCGACCGGCTCGGCCGCGGCCTGCGCCACACCCTGGCACTGCAGGCCCATTTCGCCCGCCAGCTCCAGGAGGCGACCGACAAGGCAGCCGCCGGCGCCCGGGCCCGTGCCACGGAGAAGGCGAAACGCCGCAACACGGTGGCGCGCGTGGTCGCCCATTCGATCTGCTCCGACCAGAACCTCGATTTCCGGACCTCCGCCCATCTCGCCCACGGGATGTGGGAGCAGCTGGTGGAGAGGGATATCGATGAGGCGCTGGCCCTGGCCGGGCATCCGATCGAGGAGATCGTGCTGCGGCTGTGCCGCGACATGGGGGTGAAGCCGGAGCTGGTGCTGCTGCTGGACCCCGACGGTCCCGACGCCCGCAAGCCGCCCCAGCGTTATGCCAACGAGGGCTACCTGCCCGACGAAGCGGACGATGTCGACGAGTGGTGGCCCCATGAGGGCCCGGACAAGGGCCGCTACTGGTATCGCACCCACAGCCTGAAGTACCCGCACATCGTCACCGGCTGGTACGACATGGCTGGCATCAACAACCCGATCGAGGGCCTGCCCTGGGACCAGCCGCCCGATACCGGGTGAGCGCAATCTCCCCCACCTGTCATGCCCGGACTTGATCCGGGCATCCAGAGACTGTCGACAACCTCTGGATTGCCGGGTCAAGCCCGGCAATGACAGATGGAGGGGGTGATTTCGCCCGACCACCGGAACCTGGATGATTTCGCCTCTCCCGCCCCTGCGGGAGGGGCCGGAGGTGCTTGTCCAAAGGGTTTCCCGCCCCCCTGACGTCGTCATTCCCGCGAAAGCGGGGATCTCGTCACATCATGATCGGCGAGAGATTCCCGCTTTCGCGGGAATGACGGTCGATCGGTGACTCCCCGTCCTACTTCCGCGTCCGCAGCGTCGGGAACAGGATGACGTCGCGGATCGAGGCGGAGTTGGTCACCAGCATCACCAGCCGGTCGATGCCGATGCCCATGCCGCCGGTCGGCGGCAGGCCGTATTCCAGCGCGGTGACGTAGTCGCGGTCCATCATCTGGGCCTCGTCGTCGCCGGCGTCGCGGGCCGCGACCTGGGCGGCGAACCGCTCATACTGGTCCTGCGGGTCGGTCAGTTCGGAGAAGGCGTTGCCCAACTCCCAGCCATTGGCATAGGTCTCGAACCGTTCGGTCAGGCGCGGGTCGGTGCGGTGCGCCTTGGCCAGCGGCGAGATCTCCTTCGGCATGTCGGTGACATGGGTCGGCTGGATCAGCGTGTGCTCGACCGTCTCGCCGAACACCAGCTCGACCACCTGGCCCCAGTTCTCGCGGCCGCTGACCCTGAGCTGCAGGCCGCGCGCGGCGGCCCTGGCCGCCTCGGCGCCCTCGATGGCCAGGAAGTCGACGCCGGTCGCTTCCTTCACCAGCTCGGTCATCGGCGCCCGGCGGTATTGGCCGCCGAATTCGATCTGGTGCTCGCCATAGGTGACGGTGGTGCCGCCGGTCGCCGCCTTGGCCGCGGCGGCGAAGATGTCCTCGGCCAGCGCCATCATGTCGGTGTAGTCGGCATAGGCCTGGTACAGCTCGAGCATCGTGAATTCCGGATTGTGCCGGGTCGAGATGCCCTCGTTGCGGAAGTTGCGGTTGATCTCGAACACCCGCTCCGACACGCCGCCGACGATCAGCCGCTTCAGGTACAGCTCCGGCGCGATGCGCAGGTACAGCTCCATGTCGAGCGTGTTGTGATGCGTCACGAACGGCTTGGCCGAGGCGCCCCCCAGGATCGGGTGCAGCATCGGCGTCTCGACCTCGAGGAAGCCGCGGTCCTGCATCAGCCGGCGGATGTCGGCGACGATCCGGCTGCGGGCGCGGAAGGTCTCGCGGCTCTCCTCGCTCATGATGAGGTCGAGATAGCGCTGGCGGTAGCGCGCCTCGACATCGGTCAGGCCGTGATACTTCTCCGGCAGCGGCAGCAGCGTCTTGGCCAGCAGCTCGACCCGCTGGACGTTGACGGTCAGCTCACCGCGCTTGGTGCGGCGGATGAAGCCTTCGACCCCGATCAGGTCGCCGATGTCGAGCAGCCCGACCAGCGCCAGCGTCGCCGGGTCGGCATAATCCTTGTGGCAGAACACCTGGATCTTGCCGCTGACGTCGTGCAGGTCGATGAACATGCCGCTGTTGCGGTAGGCGCGGATGCGGCCGGGGATGCGGACCACGTCCTCCGGCTTCTCCGCCTCGGCCGGCAGGTCGGCATAGCGCGCCTGCAGCCCGGCGGCATCGGCCGTCTTCTCGTAGTGGTAGGGATAGGGGTCGATCCCCAGCGCCCGCAATACCCGCAGTTTTTCCAGCCGCGGCGTCTTCAGCGGGTTGTCGGCATCGTCGTGCGGGGCGCGGGCGCTCTCGACGGTGTCGGACATATCGGGACTCCACGGACAAGAAGGTATGACGGACAAACGGGGATCGCGTCCTCTACCCGTCGCGATACGGGGGTGCAAGCCGCTTCGAGCGCATGGCGCCGGCTACTTCGCGCACCCGTGTCGATTTTCGCTGCGGAAACGTTTCCCAGTTGTTTATGACAATGAGGGTCATACTTCCGTATGGAAAGCCGGCACCGGAACCGACCGGCAAGAGAGAGCACTAGGGGGTCGTCCGAGATGACACAGAGCGTTTCGCGCGCGGCGTTGGCGATCGCCGTTGCCGCCATCAGCCTCGGGGCCTGCACCGACACCACGCCCTGGGCCTATTCGACCAACTCCAGCGCGACTGCGCAGCTGCCCAGGACGGTCGGGCCCGAAGTCCTGCCGATCACCCGGCCCGTCGCCCAGGCCGCCGCCGCCCGCCAGCCCA
>NZ_JBYRFX010000271.1:0-3703 GCF_057815775.1 Inquilinus sp. | reverse complement strand
TGATCCGGCCGCGGGTGTTCGGCCAGATCCTGGAGCGGGCCGAGGGCCGGCCGGAGGCGGCGCTGGTGCACCAGATGGTGCTGCGGTCGCAGGCCCAGGCGGTGTACAGCCCCGACAATCTCGGCCATTTCGGCCTGGCGTTGCCGCGCTACGCCCATTTCACCTCGCCGATCCGGCGCTATGCCGACCTGACCGTGCATCGCGGACTGATCCGGCTGCTGCATCTCGGCAGCGACGGCGCAACGGATGAGGAGCTGTCGCGGCTGGAGGAGATCGGCCAGCACATCTCGGTCACCGAACGCCGGGCCGCGCAGGCCGAGCGCGACGCGGTCGACCGCTACCTGGCCAGCTGGCTGTCGACCCGGATAGGCGCGATCCTGCCCGGCCACATCGCCGGCGTCGCCCGCTTCGGCCTGTTCGTCGAGCTGGACGATTCGGGCGCCGACGGGCTGGTGCCGATCTCGACCCTGCCCGACGATTATTACGACCATGACGAGGCGGCACACGCCCTGATCGGCCGGCGCTGGAACCGCGTGTTCCGGCTGGGCGCCAAGGTCAGCATCCGCGTCACCGAGGCCGATCCGCTGACCGGCAGCACCGTCTTCGCCCTGGTCGATGCCGTCCACGGCGCCGAACTGGACGGCATGGCGCCGCCGCCCGACCAGCGCCGCCGGAACCGCGACAAGGGCCCGCGGACACCCTGGAAGCCCCGGCGCTGAACGCAGCCCTGCTGCGCTGCAATATTGCCTTTTTCCTGTCAAGCCTTGGGCTTATGGTGGCCTGTGACAGAGCTGGGGCCGGAGTTCCATTAAGTGTTTCGTCAGAAGCGGTTCGCGGCAATTCTTGCGGCGCTGCTGGTGCTCCCGGGCTGTGTCTCCTCCTCCCCGGAGTCCTCGTCCCTTCCGGCTGAGTCCGAGGCCCGCGACGGCGGCCATTTCGCAGATCCCTCTGTCTTCACCCAGGGCTTCGGCCGCATCCAGGAAGTCTATCTGGTCAAGGAAGACTTCGGCGCGCTGGCGCTGGACGGGCTCAACGGCCTGGGCAAGATCGATGACAGCCTCAGCGCCCGCCGCGACAGCGGCCGGGTCGAGTTGCTGCGCACCGGCCATGTCATCGCCGGTTTCGACTCCCCCGCCCCGGACGCGGCCTATGACTGGGGTGAGCTTGTGGCCTCCTCGCTCGACGCGGCATCACTGGCCTCGCCGAAGGTCGCCTCGGCCGGCAACGAAGCGGCCTACCAGGCGGTCTATGACGGGCTGCTGGCCGACCTCGATCCCTATTCCCGCTACGTCAACCCGGACCGCGCCCGCGACGACCGGGCCCAGCGCGACGGCTACACCGGCGTCGGCATCGCGCTGAGCCAGGACGACAAGGGCCGTTCGGTGATCGGCGACGTGTTCCCGGACACGCCAGCCGCCCGCGCCAACCTGCTGAAGGGATCGCTGATCATCGCGATCAACGGCGTCTCGGTGGAAGACGCCAAGGTCGACGAGATCGCCGACCTGATGCGTGGCCCGGTCAACACCAAGGTCGACCTGACGGTGCGCGAGCCCAAGGGCGCCACCCGCACCGCGACCATGATCCGCGAGAAGGTGATCGAGAACATGGTCCGCAGCCAGGTGCGGGACAATGTGGTCATCGTCAAGCTGCTGCGGTTCAACACCACCAGCGCCACGGCGGTCCGCAACGCCGTGACCGGCCTGCTGCGCGGCCTGAACGGCCGGGCCCGAGGCGTGGTGCTGGACCTGCGCGGCAACCCCGGCGGGCTTCTGGACCAGTCGGTGTCGCTGGCCGATCTGTTCATGGAGCATGGCGAGATCATCTCGACCCGCGGCCGCAATCCGGACAGCGACCAGAATTTCGTGGCCCACAGCGAAGACATCACCAACCACCTGCCGCTGGCGCTGCTGGTCGATGGCCACTCGGCCTCTGCGGCCGAGGTCACGGCTGCGGCGCTGCAGGATTCCGAGCGGGCGATCCTGGTCGGCTCGACCTCCTTCGGCAAGGGCAGCGTCCAGACCGTTACCCGCCTGCCGAACGACGGCGAGCTGTTCCTGACCTGGAGTCGCATTTACGCGCCGTCCGGCTACACCTGGCACCGCCAGGGCATCGTGCCGACCGTCTGCACCAGCAGCAGCACCGAGACCGACGCCAAAACGGTGGTCCAGGCGTTCCGCGCCGGCCAATTGCCGCGCCCGGCCGATTTCGTGACCGACCGCCGCGCCGCGCCGGACGATGAGGCGGCGCTGCGCCGCATCCGCTCCGTCTGCCCGTGGCAGGTGCATGACGCCGACCTGGATGTCGACGTCGCCATCGCCCTGGTCAGCGATGCCGCACTCTATGCCCAGGCCCTGGGCACCCAGGATCCGCATGCCGTGACAGCGGCCCGCACGCCGTAACGGCGGCCGGCGCGAGGCCCTTGCCCATCGCCGCACTTGACTCGCGCGCGCCGGAGGGTATGGTGCGCGCTTCCCGGCCCGTGATGCGGCGCCGAGCAGAGAAATATTGGAACTAGCATCATGGCGAAGCCGAGCACCATCAAGATCCGCCTGAACAGCACCGCGGATACCGGATTCTTCTACGTGACCAAGAAGAACCCGAAGACCAAGACCGAGAAGCTGACGCTGCGCAAGTACGACCCGGTCGTGCGCAAGCACGTCGAGTTCAAGGAAGGCAAGATCAAGTAAGCTGCGCCTCGCGCCGCTGGACTTGCTCCAGAACATGCTCGGGCCTCGCCGTCGGCGGGGCCTTTTGCATATGTGCGCTTCGTCGCCCCCGGCCTGGCAAACCCGGACCTGACCGAATCAGCACCGGCGTCCGAGCCCGTTTGGAAACGTGTTGGCGTGAGTCGGCTGGTGGTGGTTTCGAGAACCGGCGCGCAGCGGACATGGTCGTCCCGTGAGCACCGGAAGCGCAGAAGCCGCTATCAGACGGCCGCGCCGGCGCGTTTCCGAACGGGTTCTCAGTCCAGATGCCGCCGCATCGTGGCGATGAACCCGGCGACGCTGATCGGCTTGGAGATGTAGTCGTTGCAGCCGCCGGCACGGACCATCGCCTCGTCGCCCTTCATCGCCAGCGCCGTCACCGCGATCACCGGGATTGCCGCCAGCTCCGGGTCCGCCTTCAGCCACTTCGTCACCTCCAGCCCCGAGATCTCGGGCAGCTGGATGTCGAGCAGGATCAAATCCGGCCGGTGCGCCCGCGCCAGCCGCATCGCATCGGCGGCGTTGTCCGCGGCGACGGTGGCATAGCCATTGGCCTCGAGCACATCGACGAACAGCTTCCGGTTCAGTTCGTTGTCCTCGACGATCAGCACCGTCTTCGCCATGACCCGCCCCCAAGCGCCGCAATCCGGCGATCCCTGTCCGCCCAGGATCGGTCGCCGCATCCCGCGTTGTAAAGGCCGCATGGCGTCACAACCGGCGATGCGCAGCAGCGGATTGGCCGGTGCGGCGGATCAGGCGCTGGAGAGCCGGTACAAAAAGAGTACGATGGCGCCATGGCCGACCCATCGAGGCGCATCCCCGGCGATGACCATGACCCCGAAGCCGGGCCGGGCTGAGCTGCTGCCCGGCCTGTGCCGGGACTGCGGCGCGCATCCGGCGCCGGGCGCGCGGCGCTGCGGCCGTTGCGGGTCGCCGCGCCTGGTCCGCCATGCCGAACTGCACAGCCTGACCATCGCCCATCTCGACTGCGACGCCTT
>NZ_JBYRFX010000270.1:0-7725 GCF_057815775.1 Inquilinus sp. | reverse complement strand
CTCATGCAGCACGGGCACGATGTCCAGGCCGTTGCCGTCGCCCAGCCGCAGGTCCAGCACCGCGAAGGCGGGGGCGACGCGGCGGGCCAGGTCGATGCCGGTGGCCAGGCCGTCGGCGGTCACCACCTCGAAGCCGCGCTTCTCCATGGCACGGGCCAGGCGGGTGCGGAAGGCGATGTCGTCGTCGACGATCAGCAGGCTCCTCGCCGCGTCGCGCGCCGGCAGGGGCGCCGGCTGCTCGGCGGTAAGGGTCGCGGGGGTGGTGGTCATGACCAAGTCCTCTCTTTCCTCTCAAATTTATGCCTCGGCCACGCAACTGCAATAACCGCGCCGCCTTGCGGGCCATTCGAGAAGGACAGGTGTGCCCCGCTGTGTTCGAGCAGCGTGGCCGCGATGAAGATGCCCAGGCCCATGTGGTCGCTGTCCTCGCCGCGGCCGGAGACATAGGGTTCGCCCAGCCGGCCGAGCAGCGCCAACGGGAAGCCTGGGCCATCGTCGACGATCTTCAGCACGACGGTCTTCGGTCCAGATTCGGCTGATATCTCCACCCGGTTGCGCGCGAATTGCAGCGCATTCTGGATCAGGTTGCCCAGGCCGTGGATCAACTCCGGCGTCCGCCGCAGCACCAGCGTCTGGCCGGGCGGGCCGTCGGCGGCGATGATCGACAGGCGGCGATTCTCCGAATGCAGGTAGGTTTCGGCCGCGGCCCCGGCCAGCGCCGGCAGGCTCATCAGCCGGAACGGGTCGCCGTCATCGGGTTCCGGCCGCCGGGCCAGCTCGGTCAGGATATCGCGGCAGCGGGCGACCTCCTGCTCCAGCAGGGCCAGGTCCTCGGTCATCGGGCTGTCGGCCGGCGCCTCGCGCCGCATCTCGCGGGCGATCAGGGTGATGGTGCCCAGGGGCGTGCCCAGCTGGTGCGCCGCGGCGGCGGCGAGGCCGCCGAGCAGCGAGATCCGCTGTTCGCGCTCCAGCGCCATCTGGGTGGCGCCCAGCGCGTCCGACACCTGACGGGCATCGGCCGCGACCTGCCAGACGTAATGGGCGATGAAGGTGATGGCGATCGCCATGGCGATGCCGACGCCGAGGTGATAGGGCGACCCGCTGGAGGGCATGCCGCCGGGCATCGGATAGTGCCAGAAGGCGAGCAGGATGATGCCGAACAGGGCCAGGCCGGTCAGCGTCGCCGTGCTGCGATAGCTCAGCAGAGTCGCCGATACCGTCAGCGGCGCCAGCATCAGCACGACGAAGGGGTTCAGCAGCCCGCCGGTCAGGAACAGCAGTGCCACCAGCTGGGCCAGGTCGTAGCCGAGATACAGCGCGGCATCGCGCTCCACCAGCCGCAGCCGCCATTTGCCCTGCAGGAAGGCCGCGGTGTTCAGCGCCACCGAGATGGCGACGATGGCCAGCGCCGGCCACAGCGGCAGCGGGTAGTTCATGAAATAGTGGACGAACAGGATGCTGACGGCCTGGCCGGCCACCGCGACCCAGCGGATCTTGATCAGCGTGATCTGGCTGATCCGGGCCTGCATCCGCCGTCCGGGCAGCGCCTCGGGCAGCTCCGGCATCGGGCGCACCGCGCCCGTCGCCGCAGCACCGCTCACGGCCTGCGCCGGCCCCTGGTCATTTCCCGTTTGCCCGTCCATTCTCGGTCCACCATGCTCTCCGACAGCGTCATCATAGCCGAGCGGCTGACCAAGCGCTTCCACCGCAGTGCCGCGGCCGCGGTGGACGGCATTTCCTTCGCCGTGCCGCGTGGCGCCACCGTCGCCCTGCTCGGCGGCAACGGCGCCGGCAAGACCACCACGATCTCGATGCTGCTGGGTCTGCTGCTGCCCAGCGGCGGGCGGATCACCGTGCTCGGCCGCGACATGGCGAAGGACCGCTACGCCGTCCTGCCGCGGATGAACTTCTCCAGCCCCTATGTCGATCTGCCGCATCGGCTGACGGTGAAGGAAAACCTGGCGGTCTACGCCCGGCTCTACGGCGTGCGCGACCGCCGCACCCGCATCGCCGAGCTGGCGGAACTGCTGGACCTCACAGGCTTACTCGACCGGCCCTCGGGCAAGCTGTCGGCCGGGCAGAAAACCCGGGTGGCGCTGGCCAAGGCGCTGGTCAACACGCCCGAACTGCTGCTGCTGGACGAACCGACCGCCTCGCTCGACCCCGACACCGGCGACTGGGTGCGCAGCATGCTCGAACGCTACCGGGCGGAGCGGGGGGCGACCATCCTCTTGGCCAGCCACAACATGGCCGAGGTCGAGCGCCTCTGCGATAGCGTGCTGATGATGAAGGCCGGCAAGATCGTCGACCAGGGTTCGCCGGACGAGCTGATCGCCCGCTACGGCCGGACCGACCTGGAGGAGGTGTTCCTGGACATCGCCCGCGGCAGCGGCCGGGCGCTGGAGGCGGCGCAATGAGCCTGGGCACTCCTCGCATGATACACGCATCATATCGTAGGACCTTTTATGCGTAGCCTCTCCGGCTTGCGGGAGAGGTCGGAAATTCGCAGGATTTCCGGGTGAGGGTGAGGTTACTGACAGATGGTTCGCACCGATCAGGCACGTCGGCTCCGTCGCCACGGGACGTTGGCGGAGGCTGTGCTTTGGCGGCGTCTGCGCAATCGGGGCCTTGCTGGCGCGAAGTTCCGACGGCAGCACCCGATCGGTCCCTATACTGCGGATCTCTGCTGTGTCGAGGCCGCGCTGATCGTCGAAATCGATGGCAGCCAGCACACGCAGGCTCGCGACGCCAAGCGGACCGCTTTCCTGGAAGGTAGTGGTTTCTTCGTCCTCCGGTTCTGGAACAATGATGTGCTGACCAATCCCGAAGGTGTGTTCCAGCGGATCGAAAACGCCCTCACCCGGAGCCGCTTCGCGTCTCCGACCTCTCCCGCAAGCGGGAGAGGCAACGCAAAAGAGCCGGTAGGACCGTCTTAGCCATGGCGCCTGCCCCGCCCCGCAATTCCGCTATTGGCCGCGTCTTCGCGGTGATGCTGCGCCATCTCTACATCCTGCGCGGGTCGGTGCCGCGGCTGGTCGAGCTGGCCTATTGGCCGACGGTGCAGATGATCGTCTGGGGGCTGATCACGCAAAGCCTGGCGCCGACCATGAACTGGCAGGCCCAGGCCGCCGGTATCCTGATCTCCGCCGTGCTGCTGTGGGACCTGCTGTTCCGGGCCCAGCTCGGCATGTCGATCTCCTTCCTGGAGGAGATGTGGAGCCGCAATCTCGGCCATCTCTTCGTCAGCCCGCTCAGGCCCTGGGAATGGGTGGCGGCGCTGATGGCGATGAGCCTGATCCGCACCCTGATCGGGGTGGTGCCGGCGGCGCTGCTGGCGATCCTGCTGTATCACTGGAACATCTTCAGCCTCGGCCTGCCGCTGCTGGCCTTCTTCGCCAACCTGATCGTCACCGGCTGGGCGATCGCGCTGGTCGTGCTGGCGCTGATCCTGCGCTACGGCATGGGGGCGGAAGGGCTGGCCTGGGCCATCGTCTTCGCCATCGCGCCGATCAGCGCGATCTACTACCCGGTGGCGGTGCTGCCGGGCTGGCTACAATGGGTGGCGCTGGCGACGCCGCCGGCCCATGTCTTCGAAGGCATGCGCGGGCTGCTGCATGGCGCGGGCTTCGATGCCGGCCATTTCGCCGCCGCGGTCGGCCTCAACCTGATCTGGCTCGGCATCGGCTGCGGCACCTTCATCTACGGCTTTCACCGGGCGCGCGATCGCGGTTCGTTGCTGCAGCAGGGCGAATAAAGCTCAGAACCCCAGGATCGAGCTGCGCAGCGAATCCGGCAGCGAGAACAGCGTGCCGTCGTCGCTGTAGGGGATCTGCCGGCCGGCGCTCAGGAACACGCCCTGGACCCGCCATTTCAGTTCGCCGCGGCGGCCGATCGTGGCCAGCTGGTCGACCAGGCCGAACGCCGATCCGTGCAGCGGCAGCTCCACCCGCTGGTCGCCATGCGCCGGCAGCAGGAAGGGGCGGTCGCTGCGGCCGCTGCCGAACTCCCGGCCGTTCAGTTCGATCGTCGCGGTCATGGCATCGACCTGGAGGCCGGTGCCCGCCTGCTCCTCCACCCCCAGCAGCACCGCCCAGCGCTGTTCGAACAGGGTGCCGTCCAGCGGACGCAGGTCGACGATCCGCACCTTGGGCGGCGGCGGCCCGCCGAACGGGCCGGCACAGGCGGCCAGGATCCCGGCGGGCAGGAGGGCGAGCAGGGTGCGGCGGGAGGTGGAGGATCGGTTCATGGTCCCGAGGCTCGGCTGCAAATCTGTCAGCGACATGGCATCGCCGATCGGGCTCGGCTAGTCTCGTTCGATCTTCGTTCGCCCCGGGGGAGGCAGACATGACATCGACGGACCGCCCGTCCTGCATCGCGCATTGGACCGAGATCGAGGGGCCGGACGACAGCCACTACAAGAACGATGACGAGCTGATGAGCATCGGCGCGCCACTGGCCCGGCATTTCGGGCTCGGCCGGCTGGGCATCCATCACGAAAGGCTGCTGCCCGGGCGCCGCACCTCCTTCCCCCATGCCGAGAGCACGGAGGAGGAGTTCGTTCACGTGATCGAAGGCACGCCCGATGTCTGGCTGGACGGCACGCTGCACCGGCTGAGGCCCGGCGATTCCGTCGGCTTCCCCGCCGGCACCGGCCAGAGCCACAGCTTCCTCAACAACACCGAGGCCGAGGTGCGGCTGCTGGTGGTCGGCGAGACGCCGCGGGCCGACAACCGCATCATCTATCCGCGCAACCCGGAGCGGAAGCCGATGCGCGACGATTGGTGGGACGATGTGCCGACGCGCCCGATGGGCGACCATGACGGACTGACCGACAAGGTCCGGGCCTGGAAGGCGACGAAGGAATAGGACCCCGTCAGCCCTCCATGGTCTGCAGCAGCGTGGCGATCTTGATCGTCGCGAAGTTTGAGAAGGTGTCGGACACCGCATAGGGCAGCACGATCTGGTCGTGATGCCGCATGGCGCCGCAGGTGTAGACGACATTGGGAACGTAGCCTTCGCGTTCCGACGGTTCCGGCCGGACCAGCGGCTCGCGCGACCGTGCCAGGACCTTGGACGGGTCGTTCTTGTCGAGCAGCGCCGCACCGATTGCGTATTTCCGGACCGGGCCCACGCCATGGGTCAGCAGCAGCCAGCCCTCGTCGAGCTCGATCGGCGACCCGCAATTGCCGATCTGCACGAACTCCCAGGGGAAGCGCGGCTTCAGCAGGAGCTGGCCGCCCTCCCAGCGGTGCAAATCGTCCGACAGGATCAGGTACAGGTTCTCATTGTCCTGCCGGCCGATCATGGCATAGCGGCCGTCGAGCTTGCGGGGGAACAGGCCCATGCCCTTGTTGCGCGCGGCATCGCCGCGCATCGGCGACATGCGGAAGGAGACGAAGTTGGTGGTCTCCAGCATCTCGGACCGGATCGCGCGGCCGCTATAGGCGGTGTAGGTGGCGCGGTAGACCGTTCGCCCATCCTCGTCGAACTCGACGAAGCGGGCATCCTCGA
This sequence comes from Inquilinus sp., assembly GCF_057815775.1. Taxonomy (NCBI): domain Bacteria; kingdom Pseudomonadati; phylum Pseudomonadota; class Alphaproteobacteria; order Rhodospirillales; family Rhodospirillaceae; genus Inquilinus; species Inquilinus sp. The sequence goes on along the minus strand of NZ_JBYRFX010000270.1, from coordinate 2,214 downwards.
TGCCGTTGGCCTGGGCGTCGGTGACCGGGAAGATCACCCGCTCGCTGATGTCCTCGTCCGGCTCGAACACCAGCTCGACTTCGTCGCCATCCGGGCCGGGTGTCTGCTGCCGGATTTTCGGCACTGAGGCCAGCCGGGCCGACGGATCGATGGCCACGCTGCCATCGGCCGCGATCGTCCCCGACCGGAAGGTCAGGGACGAGATATGACCTTCGCCGACGGCGCGCAGGCTGAGGATGAAGCGGCGGCCACCCTCCGGTGCGCCGGACTGGTCGGGATGCGACACGATGCTGGGGTTGAACAGCGCCGCCGCCTCGAAGGCGTATTCATGCAGGAAATAGGCGCCGACCAGCTGGCGCTGCGCCTGGGTGAACAGCGCGTGGCTGGCGAATGCGTCTTCCATCTCGTCGGCCCGGGCCTCGAACTTCTCCAGCAGATGGCGGTGGCGCCCCTGGAAATTGTCCAGCACTTCGGCCAGCAGGCTGTTGGTCTCGCCCGGATCGAGGGCCAGGACCCGGTCGACGATATGGTTCGCCCGGGTCTTGGCGGTGTGGTGCAGGTCCCGGGGTTCGGTCGCCACCGATTCGATCGCCGGCTTGAATGGGCGCACCAGCACCCGTGCGGGGTCGGGGCGCAGATAGAGGGCCTGCCGGTTCAAGAACGTCACTTGCGACAAGGGATCCTCGGTTCATTCACGGGGCGGTCGGGAAGGGTCATGCGGCTAGGCCAGGCGCGGCACGAATTTGGCGCGGCCGTCGCTGACGCGGGCGATCCGGCGGATCTCAGACAGGCCAAGCAGGTAGGACACGACCGATTCGCCGCCCCGGTTCTCGTTCAGCCGGTCAGGGTGCAGGCCGTCGCGGCAGCTGCCGGTGTCCGGGTCGACCAGCGACTGCGACAGGTCGTTGCCGCCCAGGAACCAGGCGAAGGCGCGCGCCGCATCGGCTTTCCATTCGGCGTCGTCATCCGCCCGCCACGCCGCCAGGCAGGCCGAGATCGCCGCCGCGGCCTCCAGCGGCTGCTGGTCGAAGGGCCGTGGCGCCCTGCGCCTGTCGCCGAAGCTGTCGGACCCGACCGGCCGGAACTGGCCGGTCGACGTCGTCTGCAGCGCCATCAGCCAGTGCAGGGTGCGCAGGCCGGCATCGATGAAGGCCAGCGACCCCGTGGCCATGCCGGTGACGATCAGGGCCTGGGACAGGCGGGCATTGTCATAGGACAGCCCCTCCTCGAACCACACCCAGTCGCGGGTCTCGACCGCCGCCAGGATCGAGATCAGCCGGTCGGCCAGATCATGCCGGATGCGCTCGGCGGCGGTGTCCTCGGGTACCACGGCGCAGTAGCCGTCGAGCCCGAGCAGGGTGAAGGCCCAGGCGCGGGGGGATGCGAAGCCCTCGACCGGCGTCAGCGCTTCGGCGAACAGGGCGGTCGCCCAGCGCCGGCGCGATGGGCTGGCGTCGCTGCGGGCGCATTCGCCCAGGGCCCACAGCGTGCGGCCATGGCTGTCTTCCGAGCCGGTGTCTTCGAGCCAGCGCCGGTCGAAGCTCATGAAGTTGCGGAACCGCCGCGTGTCGGGGTTCCAGGCATGCTGGACGAAGCTGGCCAGCCGGGCCGTCAGGGCCTCGGGCAGGCGCATCTCACGCGGGTGGTTCAGGGCACAGGCCACCAGCAGCGCGCGGGCATTGTCGTCGACGCAGTAGCCATGGGACCGGTCGGGCACCGAATGGACCGCATGCTGGAACAGCCCGGTGTCGTCGCACATCGACAGGAAATGGCCGATCTGCATCTCCGGCGTGGCGACGCCGTCGGTCGAGGGCACGAACTGGTCGGGCCGCTCGATCACCCGCAGGCGCTGTCCGCGCCGGGCGCGTTCGAAGGTGGCGAGGTAGCGCTCCGCGGTCCGCGCCCAGGTCATCGACCGGCTGCTGGCATAGGCGCGCTTGCGCATGGCCTGCCGCCGGTCGTCGTCGGTCAGCAGCTCCGCGATCTCGCGGCCGATGGCCTCGGCATCGCCGAACGGCACCAGGATGCCGCGGCCGTCGGCCAGCAGCTCCTGGGCGTGCCAATAGGGCGTCGACACCACCGCCTTGCCCAGCCCGAAGCTGTAGGCCAGGGTGCCCGAGGTCATCTGCGCCTCGCTGAGATAGGGCGTGACGTAGACGTCGCACATCGCGATGAAGTCGAGCAGCGTGGTCCGGTCGACGAACTGGTCCAGCA
>NZ_JBYRFX010000269.1:0-5921 GCF_057815775.1 Inquilinus sp. | reverse complement strand
AGGTCCGAGCTGCCGGCGCGCAGCGCCCGCATCTGCAGGATGGTGATCAGGATCAGCACGGCGAACAGCGCCACCGACATCGCCGAGGCGTAGCCCATCTTCGAGAAGCGGAAGGCGCTTTCGTAGACGTACCAGATGATCGCGCTGGTCGAATTCGCCGGCCCGCCCTGGGTCGCCACGGCGATGGTGTCGAACACCTGGAACGACCCGATCACGCTGGTCACCAGCACGAACACCAGCACCGGCCGCAGCAGCGGCAGGGTGACCCGGCGGAACACCGTCCACTCCCCTGCCCCCTCCAGCCGCGCCGCCTCCTGCAGCGACCGCGGGATCGCCTGCAGCCCGGCATAGAACAGCAGCGCGGTCAGCCCGACATGGCGCCAGATGTTGATCGCGGCGACCGAGACGATCGCCAAATCGGGCGACGCCAGGAAGGCCTGGTGCGGCACCCCGATCAGGCCGAGCACGACATTGGTCATGCCGAGCAGCGGGTCGAGCAGCCACAGCCAGATCAGCGCAGCGATGACGTTGGACAGCAGGTAGGGCGCGATCACGATCGCCCGCAGCGCCACGGATTTGCTGAGCCGGTCCATCAGCAGGGCGAGGCCCAGGCCGAGCACGGTCTGCAGCGGGATGTTGTAGACCACATAGGCCAGGGTGATCCGCACCGACTGCCAGAACCGCGGATCCGCCGCCAGCTTGACGTAGTTGTCGAGGCCGATGAATTTCGGCGCCCGCATCAGGTTCCAGTCGGTCAGGCTGATCTCGACCGCCCGCAGTGTCGGGTACAGGTAGAAGACACAGAATCCGATCAGCGCGGGCAGGATGAACAGCCAGCCGGTCAGGTTGCGCTGCAGCGCCGCCCGCAGCCTGGGCCGCGACCGCAGCCAGCCGATGGCTGGTGCCGGCTTGGTCCATTCCGCTGCCACCATGCTCGACACCTCCCCCGATCGGGCTCTTGCGCTTGGGCGCAGAGCCTTCTGATGTCCGGATGACACGTGTCACTTTCGTTACTAACACGTGTTAGCTATAATCAAACCTCATCCGGACGGGTTGTCAAGCGGCAGCCGGCATGGCAACAGGACGAGGGGAACGATCTCGCCCGGTCCCACGACCGGGACCGGATCGGCAAAGAACGGATCGGCATGGAACGACGCAGGATCACCAGCCACGATGTCGCGCGCCGCGCCGGGGTGTCGCGGGCGACCGTGTCGATGGTGCTGAACCGGTCCGACGCCGTGACGCTCAGCGCCGAAACCCGGCAGCGCGTGTTCGACGCCGCGGCGGAGCTGGGCTATCGGCCGAATTCGGCGGCCCGCATGCTGGTGCGCGGCGACACGGAGACGATCGGCCTGGTGGTCACGCATCCGCAGGTGCTGAGCGTCGACGGCTTCGTGCCGCAGCTGCTGTACGGCATCAGCCAGGTCAACCGCGAGAGCGGCTATCGCGTGCTGCTGGAGGGGGTCGAACCCGGCGCCGGCCTGCACGCTTATGCCGACCTGGTCGAAAGCCGCCGGATCGACGGCATGATCGTGCTGAACCCGCCGACCGACGCGCCGCAGATCCATGCGCTGATCGACCAGGGCTTCCCACTGGTGCTGCTGGGTTCGGTCCGCCACCCGCGCGAGCACGCCTGCAACTTCTCCACCCGCCGCGCCATCCGCCGGTCGGTCGACCATCTGGTCGGGCTGGGCCATCGCGCCATCGCCCATATCGGCTTTTCCCCGCCGGGCTTCGTGGCGACCGATGCGCGGCTGAACTCCTACCGCGAATCGCTGACCGCCCACGGCATCGCGCCCGACGACCGCCTAGTCGCCTATGGCGCCTTCAGCGCCGAGAGTGGCCATGCGGCGATGCGGGAGCTGCTGGCGCGCGGCGGCGAACGCCCGACCGCCCTGCTGGCCGGCAACGACACCATCGCTCTGGGCGCCATGGCGGCGATCACCGATGCCGGGCTGTGGTGCCGGACGACATCGCCATCGTCGGCTTCGACGACCTGCCCTTCGCCGCCCAGCTACGCCCTGCCCTGACCACGGTGCGCAATCCCGGCGTCGAACAGGGCCGGCAGGCGGCACAGCTGCTGATCCGCCTGCTGAAGGGCGAGCCGATCGCGCAGCGGCGCATCGCCTTGCCGACTGAGCTGATCATCCGCGATTCCTGCGGCGCGAACCGGCGGAAACCCCTTTGATATCCATACATTTCCGATGAATTTGATGTATTATTGATGCGCGCATTCTGATTTTTGAGGCGCAATATTGTGCGAAGGACACATTATGCGGAATTTCGAGACATATTTGCTCGCAGCGGCCTTGGCCGCCGGCTTTGCCGCCGTTTCCGGCCCGGCCATGGCGGACGATTTGGAATTCACCCTGACGAACGCCACCTCCGTCAGCGCCACGGAATTCTACGTATCGCCGGCCAATGTCGACGACTGGGAGAAGAATCTGCTGGACGGCAAGTTTCTGCCCGCCGGCAATGAGGTGTCGGTGACCATCGGCGACGGCCGGCGGACCTGCACCTACGATCTGAAGACGGTGTTCGAGGACGGCCGAACGGCGGAGAACGACGGCATCAACCTGTGCGAGCTCGGCAAATACACGGTCAACGAGTGACCCCCAGCCGGGGCGGTGCGGACGCATCGTCCCGGCTCATCGCCCCATGGCTGACAGGCCGGAGGGATGGGCCGCCACGTCGAAGGCAGTCCCCGGACCGGCCCACATTCGCCATCTGGTACCAACGATCCCCCTGATCTGGACCTACCGCCCTCCCCCTGGCCGTATTATTTCAGTCTTATTCTTCGACACCATTAGCTGGCGGATCACAGTCTGCGCCGCCGGAAGTATTTCAGCCAGGGGAAGACAGATGCCACAGCTCTTCTACATCCGGATTCAGGGTGCCCCTCAACTGGGCCTTAACGCCCAAAATGGTGGCACCCCATTCGCCAACCAGGCGATCATCCTCTGGACGTTGGAGGCCAATCTTCCAAGCCAGAACAATTCCGTCTGGTCGCTGCAGCCGGCCGAACCTGTCGGCGGCAACGCCGCGCCGGCCTATTACATCGCGTCGGCGACCAATTCCGACATGGTGATGGATCTCAGCGGCAGCCAGCAATACTCCGGGTCACCGGCGGTTGTCCTGGCCCAGAAATCCACCGGCAAGGCGAGCCAGATCTGGTCCCTGCAATCCGGCGGCGTGGCAAACGAACCGAAATATGGAATATTCGTCAACAACTCCAACGGCCAGTACCTGACGGGATACCAGGGCGTCGGCAAGGGCACCCCGCTCATCACCTATCCGTCCGATCCGAACACGGCCGGAAATTATTGCTGGGAGATCGAGCCGATCGCGGTCCCCGTGCAGCAGCCGACAGCGATCATTTCCGTGACCAGCGCGTCTTTGGCCTTCGGGGCGAGCGATATGGCCAATCTGCAGGGCCTGACCGTGCCGGAGGATGGAGCGTCGATCGACTCGCCAAAGGTCGATGTGGCCCTGGGGACGCTGTCGCAACCCGACTCGTCGATCTGGAACTTCACGGCCGACGGCTTCATCGTCAGTGCGCTCAATCCCCAGCTGGTGTTGAGCCAGATCGGCACCGACGTCTGCGTCCTGCCGAGGCAGCCGGACGGTTACACCAGCTTCCAGCAATGGGTGGTGACGTCCGAACTGGACAGCTTCACCGATGGGATCAAGACGTACCAATACACGGCGCTGCGCATCGCGAATTTTTCGTCGGGGCTCTACCTCACGGTCAACGGCCAGGCGATCACGCTCGGCAGCGGCATCCCGAGCGACAACAGCCAGCTCTGGTTCACGCCGAACGGCTATCCGCTCGAGACCATCCTGGTGCAGCCGCCGAACCCGTACCCCACCGCGGCCGCGGGCACGCCGGCGTATGAGTGCTACACCTACCTCACCACGCAGCTGACCCCGAAATGCGAATACGCGGACGGCATCCGCGGCGGCTACACCAGCGCGGACACCGCCCTGCTGCAGAGCTGGCAGACGCAGCTGCCGACGATCGCGCCGCCGAGCGATCCCACCGAGGCGGCCGCTTGGCCCAGCGTTCAGTCGCAGATCGGAAAGGAGTTGGACGCCGTCATTCCCGTGCAGGGAATGTACAACGTGCTCTGGGCCCTGCACACGGCCATGCAATCCTCGGTGAAGGACAGTGTCCAGACCATCGAGGGCATCATCGGCGGCTCGTTCGGAAACGCGACGGGCAGTGCCGGAACGGTCATCGAGGGCCTGGTCCTGGCGGCGGTCAACCTCATCCCCGATGTGGGCGGGGCCGCGGCCTCCCTGCTGCAGACTGGGATCGACCTCGCCACCGGCAAGGGCGATGTCGAGCTGAAGAAATTCGTCATGGCCGCCTCGGCCCTGCAGACGCTGATCGACCAGACGTTCAAGGCGGTTCAGACCGCCAGCGCCGACCAGGCAACGGTGGTGCTGAACGATTGGGGGAAGGTCCGGGCCGTCGCCCAGCTCGTGGCCATGCCCTGGTGGCATCCCTGGTCCCTGGACCTGACCCGCGTCTCGGCCGACACCCTGGCTGACGATGTCGGAAAAGGGTCCGAGCTGGCGATCATGCAGTATCTGCTGTCGGCCAGCTATCAGGTCTGGACCTGGTATTCGATCCCGAACAGCTACTCGCTCTCCAGCATCCTGCCGCCGAATGCGCAGGGCGTGTGGCAGGAGGGCCTGCAGGGCGACGTCTACAACGCCTACATGCTGGCGACCGGCGACTGGAGCCAGTTCAAGAACCCGAGCTATCCCAGCAACGAGGCAATGGCCAAGCTCTGGAGCCTCGGGGCGCAACGGTTCAACGTGTTCCGGCGCCAGGCCGGCTGGGACAATATCAGCCTCTATGCCGTCGATGCCGGGGATCTGCTGCGGCAGAACGAAGGCGGCTGGAACCAGATCCTTCTGGTCAATGTCCGGAACTGCACGCCCAACACGCTGACGGTTGGCGAACTCGTCGGCAACCATGCCAGCTACATATCGGTCAATACCAACAATTTAACTATCGGCCCGTTCGGGACGCTGTCCTACGTCAACGGATTGCCGGCCCACAACGGCGACATCAGCAGCAACGTCTATCTTTACGACCTGAACTACTCCAACAGCACCTATGCTGTGCAGTTCGAACCGATGATCAGCGGGAACAGCTGCTCCCTGAACTGGAACACCGAGAATTTCGGCTACGGCCTCACGCCGCAATCGCTGCAAGGGCTGAGGGGCGACCAGTCCCCCGACATCTGCAACGTGCAGATCGTGTTCAACTGAGCCGTCTGACTGGCCGCCACCGGATCGGCCGGCCCACCCGGGGAATGGGGTGGGCCGGCTGGTTCTCGTCAGGATCGCATCGCGTCCTTAGGCGCGGCACCCGATCCACAGATCATGGTGCCGACGGCGCGCAGCCCGGCTGGTCAAACAAGACGGCCAGGCCGCAGGCCGAGGTCAGCATGCGGTCGCCGTCATGGCCGATGCCCTGGACCAGCCGCAGGGTCTGGCGGAATCCGTCGGGATGGCGGCCGCGCAGGTACTGCAGATAAGCCTGGCCGCGGGCCAGGCGGTATGGCCCCTCGGCCTCGGCCATGCAGGTCTTGTCCAGCGCCGGATGATTGGGGTCGGTATCGGCCGTGCCGAGGAGATAGGCGACATCGCGGCCGATATAGGCCTGCTCCAGCGCCTGCGGCGTGGCAGAGCCGGCATAGCGCGGCAGGTCGTGCATGCCGTATTTCCAGTGGTCGTATTTCGGGCAGGCGGCAGCGCCGGCAAAGGGTCCGAAGCCGCCATGGCCGTCCGGCCGGTCGGCGCTGAAATAGGCGTAGGAGGATGGGTTGGCGACGACATAGCGGACGGCGATGCCGGCCGCCGTCAATGCCGCTTCGCCCTTGGCCAGGATGGCATAGCGCTGGACC
>NZ_JBYRFX010000268.1:0-12689 GCF_057815775.1 Inquilinus sp. | reverse complement strand
CCGAGGCTGCGCCCTTTTCATTTGGGTCAGGGCGTTTGCAGCAATCGCTGCCGTAGCAGGCTCTGCATGTCGCGGCGCCCGTCGACAATGCAATGCACGACCACTGCGTCCTCGCGGACCCGATAAATGATGCGGTAGGGCTTGTAGTGGGCCTCGCGGAACTGGGTCAGACCGAGGGCGCGCAATTCCTTCGAAGTGTTGCCGCGTGACGGCAGGCTTGCCAGCCGGAGGATTGCATCGCTCAGGGACTGGAGGATGCGACGGGCATTCTCCGCCGAATCGTGATCGGCGATGAAGTCGACGATGCTTTCGAGGTCTCGCTCCGCCTCCCGCAGCACGATGACCGGCAGGGACACGGGGATCAATCCTTGAGACGGGCCTCGAGGCGGGCTTCCAAATCGGCAAAGACATCCTCGGCCGGCCGGAACTTGCCCGCTTCATAGTCGCGCTCGCCCATCGCCAGGATCTTCAGCAGGGCCAGCGTTTCCTGGGTCTCTTCGTAGCTGTCGATGTCCTGCAGCACTGCCTTGGCTTCGCCGTTGACGGTGATGATGAACGGCTCCTGCCCCTCCCGCAGCCCCTGGATCACCTCCGGGGCATGGGCTTTCAGGTAGCTGATCGGCTTGATGCGGTCGGACAGCTTCATGGGCGCCTCCTTGCTTCGGTCCGAATATAGACCGAATTCGGACCTCCGGGAAGCCGGCTACTCCCGCCCCAGCAGCCCGTCGACGATCATGGTGGCGATGCCGCTGGGCACGAAGGACGCCTTCACGGCCTTGCGGTCATAGGCGGTGTCGACCCAGTCCCAGAAAGCGATCGGTTCGCGCGCATTCGCTTCGGCATAGGCCTCGATGAAGCGGTCGAGCAGGCCGGTCGGGGATTTCTTGAAGTGCAGGTAACGCCAGTGCAGCTGCTTCAGGGCCTCCGTGGGCGGGTGGCCCTCCTGGGCGATCAGGTACAGGGCGGCCAGCAGCCCGGCGCGGTCGGAGCCCGACTTGCAATGGAACAGGATCGGGTGTTCCGCCGTCTCCAGCACCCGTCGGATCTGGTGCAGCACGCTGACCTTCGGCGCGTCGCGCGACTTCAGCGTCAGGTCGACCAGGGTGATGCCATGGCGGCGGCAGGCCTCGGCCTCGCGGCGGTAGGAACCGCAGTCGCGCGGGCCGCGCAGGTTGATGATGGTGCGGATGCCGTCGCGCGCCATGCCGCGGATCTGGTAGGGCAGGGGTTGGCCTGAGCGCCAGACGCCCGGCGCGATCTCGATCCGCGTGTTGACGAAAGTGCGGAACACGCAGTGGTCGACGACCCAGCTATCGAGCGCGTCGGCCAGGCGGGCCCAACCCTTACGGGGCTGATCGGGAACGGCTTCGGTCATGTCCATGTCGATGGGCGGCCTGGAAAGACGAAGCCCGGCGGAAAGACCGCCGGGCTGTCTGCAGTGGTACCGGTTCGGTCAGTTGCGGTTGCCGAGCAGCCGCAGCAGGAACAGGAACAGGTTCAGGAAGTTCAGGTACAGGGTCAGCGCGCCCCACACCGCGGTCTTGGTCTCGACCTCATGGCCCTGCCCTTCGGCATACTGCTCTTTCAGCCGCTGGGTGTCGTAGGCGATCAGGCCGGCGAAGATCAGCACGCCGAGCACGCTGATGACGAAGGCCAGGCCGCTCGAGGCCAGGAAGATGTTGACGATGCTGGCGATCACGATGCCGAACAGGCCCATGATCAGGAACGAGCCGAAGGCCGACAGGCTGCGCTTGGTGGTGTAGCCGTACAGGCTCAAGCCCGCGAAGGACGCCGCGGTGATGAAGAATACCCGCACCACGCTCTCGCCGGTGTACGCCATCAGGATCGGCGCCAGGCCGATGCCCTGCAGCGCGACGAAGGCCCAGTACAGCGTCTGCAGCGTGGACGCGCTCATCGAGCGGACGCCCATGCTCATCCAGAAGATCAGGCCGATCGGCGCCAGCAGTGCGACCCAGCCCAGCCCGGTCAGGCCGACCCGGCCGAACGGATTGACCGCCAGGAACACGCCGCCAAGCGGGGTGAACATCACCAGGGCCGCGGTGATGCCGCTGATCAGCAGGCCCCCGGCCATGTACCAGTAGATCCGCAGCATGTACTGCCGCAGACCCTCGTCGAATGCCGCACGCTCGATGGTGCGCGCATTGGCGCCCTGTCCCGTCGCGTAGCGGCCCTGTGGATCGAAGGCCATCTTAAACCTCTATGGGTGGTGAAGAACCACGCGGCTGAAATATTGGCAGCGCGGGGTCAGGATACAACATGTCGAGGCTGCGTCGAATGGTTCACTCGTTGCGCAGCAGCGGCGCCGCTTTCTGGCCCAGCGCGACCCAAGTGCCGAGGAAGCCGAATCCGAGCGTGATCGCCACGCACAGCCCGGCGGTGCCCACCAAGGTCAGGGGCAGGAAGGTCCAGTCGATCTTCATCACGAAGGTCAGCACGCCCCAGGCGGCGATGCTGCCCAGCGCGCAGGCGATCACCGCGGTCAGCAGCCCCAGCAGCCCGTATTCGATCAGGAAGGCGCGCATGATGTCGCCGCGGGTGGCGCCCAGCACCTTCAGCACCACGGCGTCATAGATCCGCCGGCGATGCCCGGCTGCGACCGCCCCGGCCAGCACCAGGGCGCCGGCCAAGAGGGTGACGCCGGCGGTCGACCGCACCGCCGTGCCGATCTGGGACAACAGCGCGTTTACCGTCTCCAGCGCGTCCTTCAGGCGCACGGTGGTGACATTGGGGAAGGCGTCGGTCACCGCCCGCTGCAGCGCCGGCTCCGCCGCCGGCGGCACCTTCACCGTGGCCAGCCAGGTGTGCGGCGCGGCGGAGAGCGGCTTTGGCGACATGATCAGGGTGAAGTTCATGCCCAGCGTGTTCCAGTCGACGTCGCGGATATTGGCGACCTCGGCCTCGATGTCGCGGCCCAGCACATTCAAGACCATGCGGTCGCCCGGCTTCAGCCCGAAGATGTCGGCGATGTCCTTGAACACCGAGATCCGGGGCGGGCCGTCGTAATCGGCCGGCCACCACTGCCCCTGCAGCAGCTTGTCCTTGGGCGGCATCGTCGTGGCGTAGGTGATGCCGCGGTCGCCGCGCAGCCAGCTGGCCTTGCTGGCGTCGATGATCGCCTTCTCCGCCTCCACCCCGTTCACCGACACGATGCGGCCGCGCAGCATAGGTGCCTCGGCCAGGTCTGTGGCGCCCGGCGTGCCGTGGATCAGGGCGTCGAACTGCTCCTTCTGCGATTTCTGGACATCGATGAAGAAGAAGGACGGCGCCTCGCCCGGCAGGGTGTCGTGGATCTGCCGGTCCATGTTGCCCTGGATCAGGGCGATCGCCGCCAGCACGGTCAGGCCGAGCCCGAGCGACAGCACGATCTGCGGTGTCGGCGCGCCCGGCCGGTGCTGATTGGCCAGGGCCAGCCGCAGGCCGGGGCGGCGCGGCCGCGGCGCCCGGCGCGACAGCGCCATCACCCCGAGTGCTGTGCCGTAAAACAGGGCGATCGCGGCGATCGCGCCGGCGACGAAGATCGCGGCCAGCTTCGGGTCGGCCGCGGTGGTGACGGCCAAGCCGGCCAGCGCCGCGCCGCACAGCCCGGTGGCGGCGATGAAGATCGCGGCAGGTCGGCCATGGTGCGGCGACACCCGGTCGCGGAACAGCGCCGCCGCCGGCACCCGGGCGGCCCGGGCCAGCGGCCACAGCGAGAAGGTCAGGGCGGTCAGCAGGCCGAAGCCGGCGGCCAGCAGCAGCGCCCCGGGATAGACGCCGATCCGGGCGTCGACCGGCAGCATCCCGTCGATCAGGCCGGAAACGAGGGACGGCGCCGCGGCGCCGATGGCCAGGCCGATGGCGATGCCCAGGCCCGCCAGCACCAGCATCTGCAGCAGATAGGTCTCGAAGATCACCCGGCCGGGCGCGCCCAGGCATTTCAGCGTGGCGATGGTGGCCAAGCGCGCATCCAGCCAGGCGCGCACCGCGTTGCCGACCCCGGCGCCGCCGACCAGCAGCGCGGTCAGGCCGACCAGGGTCAGGTACATGGTCAGCTGGTCGATGGTCCGGCGCAGCGACGGCGCCGCATCGCGGTCGTCGCGCACCCGCCAGGTGCCATCGGGGAACTGCGCCCGCAGATCGTCGGCGAATTCACGGGCGTTGCTGCCGCGCGGCAGCGCCACGCGATAGTCGTAGGACAGCATCGATCCCGGCTGGATCAGGCCGCTGGTCTCCAGCGCCGCGCCCGCGATCATCAGGCGCGGGGCGATCGAGAAGCCGCCGCCGGCCTTGTCGGGCTCGCGGTCGATCGTGCCGCGCAGCTGCAGCACCGTCTCGCCGACCGAGATCCTGTCGCCGACCTTGAGGCCCAGCCGCTCGGCGACGCCGGGGTCTGCGACGGCGCCCCAGACGCCGTCCTGCTGCGCCAGCTTCGCCTGCAGGTCGCCGCCTTCGGCCAGCACGGCCTGGCCGTATAGGGGATAGGCGGCGTCGACCGCCTTCAGCTCGACCAGCGTGGTCGATTCGTCCTTCGGGTTGCGGGCCATGCCGCGGGTCTCGACCACCTGCGACACCCGGCCGGCGGCGTCGAACTTCGCCCGCTCCTCCGCCGTGGCCGGCTGGTACAGGCGATGGATCTCGACATCGCCGCCCAGGATGGCCTGGCCGTCTTCGGCGATGCTGCGGTGGATGCCGTCGGCGACTGACTGCACCGTGGCGATGGCGCCGACGCCCAGCGCCAGGCAGGCCAGGAAGATGCGGAAGCCCTTCAGCCCGCCGCGCAGCTCGCGCCGGGCCAGGCGGGCGGCAACGTGCAGGCTCATCGCAGCCGGGCCAGGGCGGCGGCTCCGGTATCGCCATCCTCGACGATCAGCCCATCGACCAGCCGGATGATGCGGTCGCAGCGCGCCGCCAGCGCCGGGTCGTGGGTGATCAGCAGCAGGGTGGCGCCGCGCTTGCGCGACAGGCCGAACATCAGCTCGATCACCTGCCGCCCGGTCTCGCCGTCTAGATTGCCGGTCGGTTCGTCGGCCAGGATCACGTCGGGGTCGGCGGCGAAGGCACGGGCCAGGGCGGTGCGCTGCTGTTCGCCGCCCGACAGCTGGCCGGGATAATGGGTCAGGCGATGGCCCAGCCCGACCGCGCGCAGCCGCTCGGCCGCCCGGTCGAAGGCGTCGGCGGTGCCGGCGAATTCCAGCGGGATGGCGACGTTCTCCAGCGCCGTCATGGTCGGGATCAGGTGGAAGTTCTGGAACACGATGCCGACATGGTCGCGGCGGAACAGCGCCAGCGCATCCTCTCCCAGCGCCGTCAGCTCGCGCCCGGCGACGGCGATGCGGCCCTTGGTCGGCCGCTCCAGCCCGCCGATCAGCATCATCAGGCTGGACTTGCCGGAGCCGGAAGGACCGACGATCGACACCACCTCGCCGGCGCGGATGCCCAGGTCGATGCCGCGCAGGATGTTGACGGGACCCGCCGCACTCGCCAATTCAAGGTGCACATCCGTCAGCTGGATGGTCGGCGGCGCATCCGATGCCGCCGAAGTGCCGGTCGGCGGTGCAGGAGAAGTCCCGTCCATGCGCATTCCGTGGTCTTTCCGTCAACTTCGGACAAATGGCACCCCGCGGCGCCTTTTCAATGCGGCGTTGCTGGCTCTCGCCTTCGGCCTCGCGGTCGGATCGGCCGGCCCGGCCCGGGCCGGCACCATCCGCATCATGGCGCTCGGCGACAGCCTGACCGCGGGATTCGGCCTGAATGAGGCGGATGGCTTCACGACCAGGCTCGAAGCGGCGCTGAAGGCGCAGGGCTACGACGTCAAGGTGCTGAACGCCGGCGTTTCCGGCGACACCAGCGCCGGCGGGCTCGACCGGCTGGACTGGGCGCTGGCGGACAAGCCCGACCTCGCTTTGGTCGAACTCGGAGCCAACGACATGCTGCGGGCGATCGACCCGGCGTCGACCAAGGCCAATCTCGACAAGATCCTGGCCCGGCTGGGCGAGGCTAAGATCCCGACGCTGCTGGCCGGCATGCTGGCCGCACCCAATCTCGGAACCGCCTACGGCCAGGCCTTCAATGCGATCTATCCGGACCTGGCGAAGGCGCATGGCGTGGCGCTGTATCCCTTCTTCCTCGACGGGGTGGCGACCCAGGCGGCGCTGAGCCAGGCCGACGGCCTGCACCCCAACCCGGAGGGCGTGAAGATCATCGTCGACCGCATCACCCCGGCGGTGATCGATCTGATCAAGGCCGGGGGCTTCGCCAAAGCGAGCTAAAACCACCGCCGCGGGCGGTTCCGTGCCGCGGCATTTCCGGGTATAGAGCGAAGATCGGGCTGACTCGTCCGACCTATTCCCCGATCCGCCTCCCGGAGTCCTTCTCGATGGAACAGCGTCCGCTCGGCCGCACCGGTCTCGATGTCACCGCGATCTGCCTCGGCACCATGACCTGGGGCACGCAGAACACCGAGGCCGAAGGCCACGCTCAGATGGATTACGCGCTCGACCGCGGCGTCACCTTCTGGGACACGGCCGAGATGTATTCGGTGCCGCCGACGGCCGAGAGCTATGGCGGCACGGAGCGGATCATCGGCAGCTGGTTCGCCAAGACCGGCAAGCGCAACCAGGTGGTCCTCGCCTCCAAGATCAGCGGGCCGGGCACGCACATGGCCTATGTGCGCGACGGCAAGCCGCGGCTCGACGCCAAGAACATCAAGGCGGCGGTCGGGGCCAGCCTGAAGCGGCTGCAGACCGACTGGATCGACCTGTACCAGCTGCATTGGCCGAACCGGTCGGTGAACATCTTCGGCAAGCTCGGCTATGCCCATGACGAAGGCGAAGCCTTCATCGCGCCGGAAGAGACGCTGGCGGCGCTGGCTGATGAGGTGAAGGCCGGCCGCATCCGCCATGTCGGCCTGTCGAACGAGACGCCCTGGGGCCTGATGCGCTTCGTCGAGGCGTCGGACCGGCTGGGCCTGCCGCGGCCGGTCTCGATCCAGAACCCCTACAGCATGCTGAACCGCAGCTTCGAGGTCGGGCTGGCCGAATGCGCCCATCGCGAGGATGTCGGGCTGCTCGGCTACGCCCCGCTCGCCGCCGCCACGCTGACCGGCAAGTATCTCGACGGCCAGGTGCCGCCGGGCTCGCGCCGCGACGTCGACCGCCGCAAGTCGCGCTACGACACGCCGAATGCTGAGCTGGCGACAAAGCGCTACATCGCCCTGGCACGTGAGCATGGGCTGGACCCGGCGCAGATGGCGATCGCCTATGCCCTGTCGCGGCCGTTCATGACCTCGGTGATCATCGGCGCCACCTCGATGGACCATCTGCGCACCAACATCGCCGCGGCCGACCTCAAGCTGTCGCCCGAGGTGCTGCAGGGCATCGACGCGATCCACACCGCCTACCCGAACCCCTGCCCCTGAGGGCAGGGGTTCAGCCGAACAGCGCCCGGTTCGCCGCGAACAGATCCACCAGCGAATCCGCCACCGCCCGCACGCGTGGCACTTCGGTCAGGTCGGGGCGGATCAGCAGCCAGATCTCGCGCGGCGGCGGCAAGGCACCCAGATCGACCGGGACCAGCCCGGGATCGGCGTCGCCGAGATAGCGCGGCAGCAGCGCCACGCCCCAGCCGGCCCGGGCGGCGGCGGCCTGGGCCAGCTGGCTGTCGCAGGAAAAGGCGATGCGGCGGCCGGGGTGGCGACGGATCAGCCACGCCGTCTCCGACGCCGCATCCTCGCCATCACCGCCGATCAGCGGCGGTGCACCGCCGGTGGCCGCCACTGCCGGCGCGGCATAGGCGGCATAGGCGATCGCCGCCACCCGCCGCCCGACCAGGGCGCTGTCTGCCGGCCGGCCGAGGCGCAGGGCGATATCGGCCTCGCGCCGGGCCAGGCTGGTGATCCGCGTTTCCAGCACCAGTTCCAGGTCGATATCGGGCCACTGCGCCCGCAAGCCCCCCAGCTGGTCGATCAGGAAGCCCAGCGCCAGCGCCCGGGCGGTGGCGGACAGGCTGCCGTGGCGGGCCAGGGCGACGGCGTAGCGGACATCGTCCCAGTCCAGCCGGGCTGTGCGGTTTCGATCGGGCATGGTGCAGGGATGATAGCTCACGCACAGGCCGTCGCGCAGCTAGAGTCGCGTCATCGACATTCCGCGAGGCCGTGATGACCCTGCTGCGCGCCGCCACCGTCCAGTTCCGCCACCGCGCCGATGACAAACCCTACAACCTGTCCCGCATCCGCCATTTCGCTGCAGCTGCCGCAGCGGATGGCGTGCAGATCCTGGCCTTTCCGGAGATGTGCATCACCGGCTACTGGCATGTTCGCAATCTCGGTCGCGACGCCATCGCCGCCCTGGCCGAGCCGGTGCCGGACGGGCCGTCGGTCCAGGCCGTGCGCGACTTGGCGGTCGAGCACGGCATGGCCATCGGCGCCGGGCTGGTCGAGGCCGGCGGTGATGGCCGCTTCTATAACTCCTACGCGGTGTGCCTGCCGGACGGCACGGTGCACTGCCATCGCAAGCTGCACGCCTTCGAAAGCGACCACATCGCCAGCGGCAACCGCTACACCGTGTTCGACACGCCCTGGGGTGTGCGGCTGGGCGTGCTGATCTGTTGGGACAACAATCTGGTGGAGAATGCGCGGGCCACCGCGCTGCTGGGCGCGGAGATCCTGCTGGCGCCGCACCAGACCGGCGGCTGTGCCTCGCGCAGCCCGCATGCCATGGGGCTGATCGACCCCGCATTGTGGCACCGGCGGCAGGAGGATCCGGCGGCGATCGAGGCGGAGTTCGCCGGGCCGAAGGGGCGCGGCTGGCTGATGCGCTGGCTGCCGGCGCGGGCGCATGACAACGGCCTGTTCCTGCTGTTCAGCAACGGCGTCGGCGAGGATGACGGCGAGGTGCGCACCGGCAATGCCATGGTGCTGGACCCCTATGGCCGCATCCTGGCCGAGACCGGCGTGGCTGATGACGCCATGGTGGTGGCCGATCTCGACCTCGACCTGCTGCCACTGGCGACCGGCCGGCGCTGGATCCGTGGCCGTCGGCCGGAGCTGTACGGCCTGCTGACCGAACGCCAGGGCCATGAGCTCGATCCCCGCCAGGCCCGCTTCTCGCCAGATCCGGTCGTCAGGCCAACCGCCGTGCCCCAGCCGGATTGACGCCGTAGCGGGTGCGGAAGGCGCGGGCGAGGGCGGAGCCGGAGGCGAAGCCGCAATCGGCGGCGATATCATTGACCGGGCGATCGGTGTTTTCCAGCAGGCGCCGGGCCAGGGTCAGGCGCAGCTCGGCGTAATAGGCCTTGGGGCCGGTGCCCAGCGTCGCGGTGAAGCGCTGCAGCAGGGCGCGCGGGCCGATGCCCAGCTCGGCCGCGATCGCCTCGACCGGCAGCGGCGCATCGATATTCGCCTCCATCAGCCGGATCGCCCGCACCAGCAGCGGGTCCTGCCAGGCCAGCCTTCCGGCGGCGACCATGTGCTGCGGGTCGTGGCCGGGATGCGCGCCCTCGTACAGGAAGGTGCTGGAGACGGCCAGCGCCAGGCTCAAGCCCTGCTCGCGGCGCAGCAGGTCCAGCATCAGGTCCAGCGTCGGCAGCGCGCCGCCGGCGGTGATGCGACGGCGGTCGATGACGAAGCGGTCGGGCACGGCGTCCACGGCCGGGAAGCGTTCGGCGAAGTCGCGCAGATCTTCCCAATGCGTGGTGGCGCGGTGGCCGTCCAGCACCCCGGCCAGGGCCAGCACATAGGGCGCGGATTCCAGTCCGGCGATGATGGTGCCGCGACGGGCCGCCGCCCGCAGGAAGCGCCGGACCGCAGGCGTCGCCCGGGCCTCGGCCTCGTAGCTGGCGACGACGAACAGGTCGTCCGCCTCGCCGGCCGTGGCCATCGCGGCATCGGCCTCCAGCCGCAGATTGCTGCTGCTGGCCACCGGACCGCCGCCCTCGCTCAGCACCGACCAAGCGAACAGAGGCCGTCCCGCCATCCGGTTGGCAGCGCGCAGTGGTTCGATCAGCGCCGCCAGGGTCAGGTTGGAGAACCCGTCGAGGACCAGGATCGCGATCCGGCGTGGCGCGCTCATGAAGTCCGATTCCGTATTGTTCCGATCCGAAATGGTATCGCCCGCGACCCCAGGGCCGCAATAGCCTCCGGGAAAGCCTGGGAGGCGATGATGGATTTCGGACTGAGCCACGAGCAGCAGCTGGTGGTCGACACGGTGCGCGGCTTCGTCGAGCACGAATTGCAGCCGCTGGAGCGGGAGGTCGAGCGCACCGGCCAGGTGCCGCTGGAGGTCGGCCGCGAGATCCAGCGCAAGGTCCGCGACCTTGGCTTCTATGCCCCCAACATTCCGGAGGAGTTCGGCGGCGGCGGCCTCGACCACCTGACCTTCACCCTGCTGGAACGGGAACTCGGCCGCGCGTCCATGGCGCTGTCGGTGTTCTGGGGGCGGCCGTCCAACATCCTGTGCGCCGGCACGCCGGAACAGCGCGAGCGGTACCTGCTGCCCTGCGTTCGCGGCGAGAAGGTCGACGCCCTGGCGATGACCGAGCCGGATGCCGGCTCCGATCTGCGGGGCATGAGCTGCAGCGCCCGGCCGGATGGCGGCGACTGGGTGATCAACGGCACCAAGCATTTCATCAGCCACGCCGATGTCGCCGATTTCGTCATCCTGTTCGTGGCGACGGGCGAGGATGCTGCTGGCCGCAAGCGCATCTCCTGCCTGCTGGTCGACCGCGACACGCCGGGCTTCGGGATCCATCCCGGCTACGCCTCGGTCTCGCATCGCGGCTACCACAATTCGACGCTGACCTTTGACGATTGCCGGGTGCCGGCGGCGCAGATGCTGGGCGAGGAGGGACGGGGTTTCGACCTCGCCAACACCTGGCTGCACGCCACCCGCCTGACCGTGGCGGCAATGTGCGTCGGCCGCGCCCGCCGCGCCTTCGACCTGGCCCTCGGTTACGCGGCCCAGCGCAAGCAGTTCGGCCAGCCGATCGGCCGCTTCCAGGGCACCGGCTTCAAGCTGGCCGACATGATCACCGAGATCGACGCGGCCGACTGGCTGACCCTGTCCGCCGCCTGGCGCATCGACCAGGGCCAGGACGCCAACCGGGCGATCAGCCAGGCCAAACTCTTCGCGTCGGAGATGCTGGGCCGGGTCACGGATGCGGCGCTGCAGATCCATGGCGGCATGGGGCTGATGGACGACCTGCCGATCGAGCGCTTCTGGCGCGACGCGCGGGTCGAGCGGATCTGGGACGGCACCAGCGAGATCCAGCGCCACATCATCGCCCGCGACCTGCTGCGGCCGCTGGGGGCGTGATGACCCAGCCCCGACGCTTCGACCTCTCCCGCCTGCTGCGGCCGCGATCGATCGCGGTGATCGGCGGCAAGCCGGCGGCGGAGGTGATCCGGCAGAGCCGGCGGATGGGCTTTGCCGGCGAGATCTGGCCGGTGCACCCGCAGCACGACACGGTCGAAGGCCTGCCCGCCTTCCGCTCCGTCGCCGATCTGCCCGCGGCACCCGACGCCGTGTTCCTCGGCATCAACCGGCACGCCACCGTCGAGGTCACGGCGGCCTTGGCCGCGCGCGGCGCCGGCGGCGCCATCTGCTACGCCTCCGGCTTCTCCGAGGTCGGGGCCTAGGGCGCGGATCTGCAGGCAGGCCTGGTCGCGGCCGCCGGGGCGATGCCGGTGCTCGGCCCCAATTGCTATGGCGTCATCAACTATCTCGACGGCGCGCTGCTGTGGCCCGACCAGCATGGCGGCCAGCGGGTGGAGCGCGGCGTCGCCCTGGTCACCCAGTCCAGCAACATCGCCATCAACCTGACGATGCAGAGGCGCGGCCTGCCGATCGCCTATGTCGCGACTTTGGGCAACCAGGCGGTGGCCGGCCTCGGCGAGATGGTCGAGGCTTTCCTGGACGACCCCCGGGTCACCGCCATCGGCCTGCACATCGAAGGGCTGGCCGACCCCGCCGCCTTGGCCCAGGCCGCGGCACGGGCGCGGCGGCAGGGCGTGCCGATCCTGGCGCTGAAGACCGGCCGGTCGCCGGAAGGGGCGCGGCTGACCCTCAGCCACACCGCCTCGCTGGCGGGTGCCGACGCCGTGATGGACGCCTTCCTGCAGCGCATCGGCGTGGTCCGCGTCGCCTCGCTGCCGGTGCTGATGGAGGCGCTGAAGCTGCTGCATGTCGTGGGCCCGCTGCCCGGCCGCGACATCGCCTCGATGAGCTGTTCGGGCGGCGAGGCGGCGCTGATCGCCGATGCCGTGCTCGGCACCGGGCTGCGCTTCCGGCCGCTGGATGCGGCGCAGACGGCCGGGGTGGCGGCGACGGTGTCGGAGCTGGTCACGGTGTCCAACCCCTTCGACTACCACACCTTCATCTGGGCCAACGCCCCGGCCATGACCGAGACCTTCTCGGCGATGATGGCGGCGGAATTCGACCTGACCCTGCTGATCCTCGACCTGCCGCGCGGCGACCGCTGCAGCGACGCCGCCTGGCTTCCGTCGCTGGAGGCACTGGTCGCCGCCGCGCATCGCACCGGGCGGATGGGGGCACTGGTCGCCTCCCTGCCCGAGGCGCTGCCGGAGGACCGGGCCGAGGCCCTGGTCGCGGCCGGCGTCGCGCCATTGCTGGGCATCGACGATGCGCTGGCGGCCATCGCCGTGGCGGCGGCGGTGGGTGATGTGATGCGCGAGA
>NZ_JBYRFX010000267.1:0-2772 GCF_057815775.1 Inquilinus sp. | reverse complement strand
GGACCCGCGCACGGTGGCCAAGCCGGGCGACGTGGTGAAGGTCAAGGTGCTGGAGGTCGACCCGCAGCGGAAGCGCATCGGCCTGACCATGCGGCTGGACGATGACGGCGCGGCCCGGCCGCCGCGCCGCGAGGGCGGTGCTCCCGGCGGGCAGGATCGTGCGGGCCCGCCGCGGCAGCGGGGCCGCCAGGGTCAGGGGCAGGGTCAACCAGGCCAAGGCCAGCCCCGGCAGGACCGGCCGGCCCAGGGCCAGCCGAGACAGGGGCAGCCCGGGCAGAGCCAGGGCGGCCAACAAGGTCGCGGCGACGGCCAGGGCCAGCCACGGCAGGACCGGCCCCGGCAGGATCGGCCCAGACAGGATGCACCGAGACAGGATGGGCCGCGGCCGGAGTCCGGGTCGCAGCGCCCGGCCCAGTCCCGGCCGCAGCAGCAGCCCTATCAGCAGAAGCCGCGCGCCCCGGCGCCAGAGCCCGATGGCGCCATGGCTGAGGCCCTGCGCCGCGCCGGCCTGGCCGGCAGCGGCACCAGCAAGCGGCGATAGGCGCCGGCGGTTCTCATAGGCTCTCCCCCTCCCGCGAGGGGAGGGGGAGGCCGTCTGCCTCAGGGCCACCCTTGACGCTCCGGCCCCGGATCGCGTCCCATCCCGGGATCATGCGCGCCCCATCCTCCCCTCCAGGCCCGCCGCCGAACCGCACCGTTGCCGTGCTCGCCTATGATGGGCTGTGCACCTTCGAATTCGGCGTGGCGGTCGAGGTGTTCGGCCTGCCGCGGCCGGAATTCGCCGACTGGTACCGCTTCGTCGTCTGCGCCGCCGAGGCCGGGCCGTTGCGCGCGATCGGCGGCATCCAGGTCACGGCCGAGGCCGGGCTGGAGGCGCTGGAGGAAGCCGGCACCATCGTCGTGCCGGGCTGGCGCGACATCCGAGAAATCCCGCCCGAACCGCTGCTCGCCGCCCTGCGCCAGGCGCGCGACCGGGGCGCCCGGCTGGTCTCGATCTGCTCCGGCGTGTTCGTGCTGGCGGCGGCCGGGGCGCTGGCCGGCAAGCGGGTGACCACCCATTGGCGCTATGCCGAGGCGCTGGCCGCCCGTTATCCCGACATCACCGTGGTGCCCGACGTGCTGTATGTCGACGAAGGCCCGGTGCTGACCTCGGCCGGCAGCGCCGCCGGCCTCGATCTGTGCCTGCACATCGTCCGCCGCGATTGGGGCGCGCGCATCGCCAACCAGGTGGCGCGGCGGCTGGTGGTGCCGCCGCATCGCGAAGGCGGCCAGGCCCAGTTCGTCGACCGGCCGGTGCAGCTGGAGGACCGGCCGCGCCTGGCCGCGGTGTTCGACTGGGCCCGCCAGCATCTGGCCGAGGATCTGCCGCTGGACCGGCTGGCCGAGCGTGCCGGGATGAGCCTCCGCACCTTCCTGCGCCGCTTCCGCGACGCCACCGGCACCACTCCGGCGGAATGGCTGGTCGGCGAACGCCTGGCCCTGGCCCGCGACCTCTTGGAGACCACGGAACTGCCGGTCGAACGCATCGCCACCGATTGCGGCTTCGGCTCGGCCGACACGCTGCGCCACCATTTCCGCCGCCGTCTCGCCACCAGTCCGGCCCGCTACCGCGCCGGCTTCAGCCTGGGTTAGCCAGGCAACGCCCATGTTCCGTCTGTTCGTCGCCATCGCCATTCCCGCCGCCCTGCGGTCCCGCCTGGCCCTGCTGCAGGGCGGCGTGCCCGGTGCCCGCTGGACCAACCAGGCCGATTTCCACCTGACGCTGCGCTTCATCGGCGAGGTCGACGCGCTGGAGGGGGAGGAGATCGACGAGGCGCTGCAGGCTGTTGCGGCACCCGGATTCGCCCTGGCGCTGGATGGCGTCGGCCAGTTCGGCACGAAGCGCGCCGCCGCCACCCTGTGGGCCGGGGTGGCGGCCTAGCCGGCGCTGCACTTCCTGCACGCCAAGGTCGACCGCGCTTTGGTCACCGCCGGCCAGCCGCCGGACGATCGCGCCTATGCCCCGCACGTCACCCTGGCCCGGCTGCGCCAGGCGCCGGCCGAGCGGGTCGGCCGCTGGCTCGAAGGCAACGCCCCGTTCCGCGCCGACCCGTTCCCAGTCGCCGCCTTCCACCTCTACCAGAGCCATCTCGGCCGCGAAGGCCCGGTGTACGAGATCCTGGAGAGCTATCCGCTTACCGCGGCCGCAGGCCCAACCCCATCGCCTGGCGCATGAAGAAGCGCTTCACCGGTGGCAGGCGGCCGACGGCAGCGAGGCCGATGTCGCGGACGGCCTGCACCGGGGCGAGATCGGTCGAGAACAGCCGGTTCAGCCCGTCCGTCGCCAGGATCATGGCGACATTGTCCGGCCGTCGCTTGCGCTCATAGCGCTGCAGCAGCGCCGGGTCGCCGAGGTCGAGGCCGAGGCGGCTGCGCTCGACCAGCAACTCGGCCAGCACGGCGATGTCGCGCAGGCCGAGATTGAGGCCCTGGCCGGCGATCGGGTGGATGCCGTGCGCCGCCTCGCCGATCAGCGCGGCACGCCGGGCGCCGTAGCGCCGGGCATGGACGACGCCGAGCGGATAGGTGAAGCGCTTGCCCAGCGTCCGCACCGGCCCAAGCCAGTCGCCGACCTTGGCCTGCAGCGCCGCGTCGAAGGCGGCGACCGGGCGGTGCACCAGGTCGTCCGCGATGTCCGGCTCCTCGGTCCAGACGATCGAGGAGCGGTGATTGCCCGCCGCATCGTCGGTCATCGGCAGCACCGCGAACGGGCCGGGCGGCAGGAAATGCTCG
>NZ_JBYRFX010000266.1:0-24385 GCF_057815775.1 Inquilinus sp. | reverse complement strand
CTGGTGATTCTGGTGGATCTCGACCTTGCCACGCGCGGTCACGAGGCCGAGCGTCTGGTCGTAGATCAGCTCATCGGCGCTCACCACGGGCGGTTCGCCCGTGGGGGCCGGGGCCTTGCTGGGCGGAGCCGGCTGCGGCTGGGCCGGCTGCTGCTGAGCCGATGCGCCGCTGGCCGTGAGAACGGCCAGGACGGAAACGGCGCCGAGAAAAGACGATAACCGGTTGATTCGTTTCACTGCCGCTTCCACGCTCCGACACGAGCCGTCGCCCCTTGTGCCGAATGCGAAGGGGCGAAGTCAACGTGCGTCGCGGCAGTGCTGCGATTAAGCCGCCGTCTCGGTCACCTCGGTGGCGGTGCTTTTGCGCCGGGGAACCGGGCGCAGCAGGAAAGCGGGGACGTGATCGCCGAGGCCGAGGACCGGCGTATCGTCATGATCCTCGCGGTGCGGACGGCGGCGATCACGGCCGCGATCCTCGCCGGGGCGGCTGCGATCCTCGCTGTTGGCCTCGTGGCGCGGGCGATCGTCGGGGCGGGGGGCGTCGCGACGCGGGCGGTCCGACACGGCGCGCGACCGGTCATCGGCCGGGCGCGAGCGATCGTCACGGCGCGGCTCGGACCGGCGTGGCCGTTCCTCGACCTGCGGTGCGGCGGCCTCGACTTGGGCGACCGGCTCTTCGACCCGCGGACGCGGCTCTTCCGTGCGGCGGGCCTCCGGTGCCGAATCGCTTCGGCTGCGGCGCTTCGGCGCCTCGGCACGGTCGCCACCACGGCGGCGGGCCTTGCCGCGCTGCTTGACCTCGTCCTCGGACAGGAAGCCTTCCAGGCCGATTTCGGGCAGCACCAGGACCGGGATCTGCTTCTTGATCAGGCTTTCGATCGCCTTGACCAGCCGCCCTTCCTCGGGCGCGGCGATCGAATAGGCCTTGCCGGTCTTGCCGGCACGGCCGGTGCGGCCGACGCGGTGGACATAGTCGTCGGCGTGGATCGGCACGTCGAAGTTGAAGACATGGCCGATATCGCTGACATCGATGCCGCGGGCGGCGACGTCGCTGCACACCAGCGTGGTGATCTCACCGCGCTTGAACTTGTCGAGAGTCTCGTTGCGGATCGACTGGACCAGGTCGCCATGCATCTGCCCGGCATTGAAGCCGTGGCTCTGCAGCGACTTGAACACCACCGACACGTCACGCTTGCGGTTGCAGAACACGAAGGCGCTCTTCACGTCCTCGGCCCGCAGCAGGTGGCGCAGCGCCTTGCGCTTGTCCTCGGCCTCGACGACGACGATGTGCTGCTCGAGCAGCTCGCCGGTGGAGGCCGGGGGGGCGACCGAGATCTGCTTCGGATTGCTCAGGAACGCTTCCGACAGGCGCCGGATCTCCGGCGGCATGGTCGCCGAGAAGAACAGGGTCTGCCGAAGCGGCGGCAGCAGGCCGACGATGCGCTCGATATCCGGGATGAAGCCCATGTCGAGCATGCGGTCGGCTTCGTCGATCACCAGGATCTTGACGTCGGCCAGCAGCACCTTGCCGCGCTCGAACAGGTCGAGCATCCGGCCCGGAGTCGCGATCAGCACGTCGACGCCGCGGTCCAGCTTCTTGACCTGCTCCTCGAAGCTCTCGCCGCCGATCAGCAGGGCGTAAGATAGCTTCTCGTATTTCCCGTACAGCTCGAAATTCTCGGCGACCTGGGCGGCCAGCTCACGCGTCGGCTCCAGGATCAGGGACCGCGGCATTCGCGCCCGGGCCCGGCCGGAGGCGAGGATCTCCAGCATCGGCAGGGTGAAGCCGGCGGTCTTGCCGGTTCCGGTCTGCGCAATGCCGAGAACGTCGCGACCCATCAACACGTAAGGTATGGCCTGGGACTGGATCGGGGTCGGAGTGTTGTAGCCGACATCGTCCACGGCACGCAGGATTTCGGGCTTCAGCCCAAGATCCGAAAAGAGAATCGTACAGGAATCTTCACTAATGGGGGCGCGCCGAGCGGCCCGCCGCAGGCTCTTTAGATGGGAAAACACCTCATCAAGTCAATAGAAACTATCGAGACAGTTGGGCATGGCTCACACTATCCCGGCGCGAGTCGCGTTGGCGGAGTGGGTAAAAAGGGAGAGGCGAGGCATGCTGCTGGATCGGGAAGACAGTGTTCTCCTGGTGGTCGATGTGCAGGAGAAGCTGGTGTCCGCGATGCATGATTTCGCGGCGGCACGGAAGGCGATCGAGACCTTGATCCGCAGCGCCGTGGCGCTCGGCGTGCCGGTGCTGTTCGCCGAACAGTATCCGAGGGGCCTGGGCCCGACGTTACCGGAACTGCTGGCGCTGGCGCCGGATGCGCCCGTGGTGCCGAAGGTCCGGTTCTCGGCGGTCGGCGAACCGGCGCTGCTCGACCATCTCGAGGGCATCGGCCGCCGCACCGTGGTGCTGTGCGGGCTGGAAAGCCATGTCTGCGTGCTGCAGAGTGCGGTCGACCTGCACGACACCGGCTTCCGTGCCGTGGTCGCGATCGACGCCACCACGGCACGCAATCCGCGCAGCACTGCGGTGGCGGAGCTGCGGCTGGTCCAGGGCGGGATCGAGATCGCAACCGCCGAGATGGCGTGCTTCGAGTGGCTGGGCCAGGCGGGGACCGACGAATTCCGCACCGTCAGCGCCTTCCTGCGATGAGCGGCCTTGAACGATGAGTCTGCCGGTTCTGTTCGTGCCGGGCCTGCTGTGCGATGCGGATCTGTGGGCGGCGCAGCTGGCCGCCGTTTCCGCGGCCCATCCGGTGATGGTGGCCAACATCGCCGGTGCCGACACGGTGGCGGCGCTGGCGCAGGCCGTGCTGGCCGAGGCGCCGCAGCACTTCGCCCTGGCCGCCCTGTCGATGGGCGGCTACGTCGCGCTGGAGATCCTGCGCCAGGCACCGCAGCGGGTGGTGGGGCTGGCCCTGGTCGACACCTCGGCCCGGCCGGACAGTGCGGAGCAGGCCCGCCGCCGCCGCGGCCTGATCGCGCTGGCCAGGACGGGCAAGTTCAAGGGGGTGACGCCGCGGCTGCTGCCGATGCTGCTGCATCCTGGCCGGCTCGACGATGCGGCGCTGACCGGCCGGGTGATGGCGATGGCCGAGCGGATCGGGCGCGAGGCCTTCCTACGGCAGCAGACCGCGATCCTGGGACGGCAGGACAGCCGGCCGGACCTGCCGCGCATCGGCGTCCCGGCGCTGGTGGCGTGCGGCCGCCAGGACGCGATCACGCCGCTTGAGGTGGCCGAGGAAATGGCCGGGCTGATTCCGGGCAGCGACCTCGTCGTCATCGAGGACAGCGGCCACCTCTCGACGATGGAACGACCCGAGGCGGTCAACGCCGCCCTGGGGTCGTGGCTCGGGCGGCTCTAGAAGCCGCCGCCGAAGAAAGGCGAGGTGTAGGGAAACAGCTCGATGGTGAGGTGGCGGATCAGGTCGATGAAGGCTGGGTCGTCCGGCCCGGTCGACTGGTCCAGGAAGCCGGTCACGGCCGAAGCCTCGCGGCCGGCGACGCAGAAGGCGGCGCGGACGATGATCGGGCGCTTGGCCGGCGCCGTGGTCCAGGTCTTCCGGTCGCACAGGTTGAACGGGTTGACCGCCGGCTGGGCGTTGAACACCACCGAGACGAAATAGGCGCGATTTTCGGTCGGGCCGGGCGTCGTGGTGAAGCGGGTCCTGGGGCCGACATAGGTGCTGGTCATGACCTGCGTCACCACCTGGTCGAAGCCGGGCGTGCCGAAGGGATTGCCCTGGATCGTGGTGCGCAGGTCGCGGCCATCGGCGGCGGCCGAGAATTCGACGCTGGAATAGAGGTCGTTGAGATCGCTGCGGACGATGCGGGGCCCGGTGCAGCCGACCAGAAGCAGCAGGGCCATGACGGCGGGGATGAAGCGAAGCGGGGTCATGCCCGGCCCTCCTGGTGGTGGCTGAGGCGAGCGGCGCGGCGGGGCAGGCCTGCCGGCCACCCCGCCGCCGGCCGTCACCGATAGGGGAACAGCTTCAGCGTCAGATCCTGCATCACGCTGACGAATTTCGGATCGTTCGGCCCGGTCGCCTGGTCGAGATAGGCGGAGACGGCGGACGCCTCGCGGCCGGCGATGCAGAAGGCGGCGCGGATCACGATCGGGCGCTGGGCCGGCGCCGTGGTCCAGGTCTTCCGGCTGCACAGGTCGAACGGGTTGACCTCCGGCTGTGGGTTGACCACCACCGAGACGAAATAGTCGCGTTTGGCAGTCGGGCCCGGGGTCGTGGTGAAGCGCGTCTTCGGGCCGACATAGGTGGCGGTCATCAGCTGCGTCACCGCCTGGTCGAAGCCGGGCGCGCCGAAGGGGTTGCCCTGGACCGTGGTGCGCAGGTCGCGCCCGTCGGCGGCGGCGGAGAACTCGACGCTGGAATACAGCGGCGAGATGTCGTCAACCACGACACGGCCGCCGCCGATGCCGCCGCCGGCGCAGGCGGCGAGGCCGATTCCGGCCAAAGCGAGGGTGGCGAGGGGCAGGAGGGGACGAAGGCGATGGGTCATGTTCGGTCTCGATGCGTTGGCGGCCGGTCCATCTGATATGGATCGACGCGAAGCGCCGCCCATGAACCGACTGTACACCTTTATACGGCGCATCCGCCCGGGCAGATGGTGCCCTGGGTCACATCCCCGCGACGAGATCTCAGATGTCGAGCTCGGTCGCCTTGTTCGCGTTCTGCTGGATGAAGCGCAGCCGCAGCTCCGGCTTGCGGCCCATCAGCTGCTCCACCAGCTCGGCGGTGCGGCGGCCGTCGATCTCGTCCTCCGGGTCATCGGTCAGCTCGACCCGCAGCAGCGCGCGTGTCGCCGGGTCCATGGTGGTGTCGCGCAGCTGCGCCGGCATCATCTCGCCCAAGCCCTTGAACCGGCTGATCTCGACCTTCTTGCCGGCGAACTGGGTGGCCACCACCTCGTCCTTGTGGGCGTCGTCGCGGCAATAGACCGTGGTGTTGCCGGCCTGCACGCGATACAGCGGCGGCTGGGCCAGGAACAGATGCCCTTCGGCGATCAGCCCGCGCATCTCCTTGTAGAAGAAGGTCATCAGCAGCGAGGCGATGTGGGCGCCGTCGACATCGGCGTCGGTCATGATGATGACCCGCTCGTAGCGCAGCTTGTCGCTGGCGTACTGGCCGCGCGTGCCGCAGCCTAGCGCCAGGGCCAGGTCGGAAATCTCCTGGTTGCCGGCCAGCTTGTCGGCGGAGGCGCTGGCCACGTTCAGGATCTTGCCGCGCAACGGCAGGATGGCCTGGGTCTCGCGCTTGCGCGCCGCCTTGGCCGAGCCGCCGGCGCTGTCGCCCTCGACCAGGAAGATCTCGGTGCCCTCGGGGGCGGTGCGGCTGCAATCGGCCAGCTTGCCCGGCAGGCGCAGGCGCGCGGTCGGGGTCTTGCGGCCATTGTCCTTGGCCTGCTTGCGGCGCAGCCGTTCCTCGGCCCGCTCGGTGAGGAATTCGAGCAGCGCCTCGGCCGATTTCGGGTCGGCCGACAGCCAATGGTCGAAATGATCCTTGATCGCGCTCTCGACCAGCTTGGTCGCCTCGGGCGAGGACAGGCGATCCTTGGTCTGGCTCTGGAACTGCGGATTCGGGATGAAGATCGACAGCAGGACGGCGACGCCGCCCATCACGTCGTCCGCGGTGATCTGGGCGGCGCGCTTGTGGTTGGCCAGCTCGGCGAAGCCGCGCAGGCTGCGCAGCAGGCCGCTGCGCAGGCCCTGTTCATGGGTGCCGCCCTGCGGCGTCGGGATCGTGTTGCAATAGGTGTGGACGAAGCCTTCGTCGTCGTCCGGCCAGGCCACCGCCCATTCGATCTGGCCGCCGCCCTCCGGGAAGGTGCCGGGGCCGGCGAAGGCGGTCGGGGTGCGCATCGCCCGGTCGTCCAGCGCCGCCTTCAGATAGTCGGACAGCCCGCCGGGGAAATGCAGCACCGCCTCGGACGGCGTGCGCTCGTCGCCCGTGACCAGGGCGGGGTCGCAGCTCCAGCGGATCTCGACGCCGCGGAACAGATAGGCCTTGGACCGCGCCAGCCGGTACAGCCGGCCGGGCTGCAGCCGGGCATCGGCGCCGAAGATCTCGGGGTCGGGATGGAAGGCGATGGTGGTGCCGCGCCGGTTCTGCACCGCGCCGCCGCGCTCCAGCGGGCCCAGGGCGGCACCGCGGGAATAGCGCTGCAGGAACAGCTGGCGGTCGCGCGCCACCTCGACCCGCAGGTCGTCCGACAGGGCGTTGACCACCGACAGGCCGACGCCGTGCAGGCCGCCCGAGGTGGCATAGACCTTGTTGGAGAACTTGCCGCCGGAATGCAGCGTGGTCAGGATGACCTCGAGCGCCGATTTGCCGGGGTATTTCGGATGGTCGTCGACCGGGATGCCGCGGCCATTGTCGCGCACGGTGACGAAGCCGTCGGCGTTGAGCGACAGGTCGATCCAGGTGGCGTGGCCGGCCACCGCCTCGTCCATCGCGTTGTCGAGCACTTCGGCGACGAGATGGTGCAGGGCGCGGTCGTCGGTGCCGCCGATATACATGCCGGGCCGGCGCCGCACCGGCTCCAGCCCTTCAAGGACCTCGATATCGCTCGCGGTGTAATGGTTGTCGGTCTTGCTGCCGGGGGCGAACAGATCTGTCATGATCCGGAGTCGGGATCTTCCTGTGGGTTTTCGCGCTGGTTCCCTCATATAGACCCTTCCGGCTCCTGACGTAACCAAATCTAGGATTTCATTGGTGACAACCCTCCTGCCCGCCGGGGTGCCGGCCCTCCGCACCATCGCCATGCCGAAAGACGCCAACCCGAACGGAGACATCTTCGGCGGCTGGCTGCTGTCGCAGATGGATCTGGCCGGCGCGGTGGTGGCCCATGAACGGGCGCGGGGCCGGACGGCGACGGTGGCGGTCGACGCCATGAGCTTCCTGGCGCCGGTGCAGGTCGGCGACACCGTCTCCTGCTACGCTGCCCTCAGCGCCACCGGCCGGACCTCGATGAAGGTGCGGATCGAAACCTTCGTGCAGCGCCGCAGCGACCACAGCGTGGTCAAGGTCACCGACGGCACCTTCACCTATGTCGCGATCGACGAGAAGGGCAAGGCCAGGCCGCTGCCGGCAGAGCCGACACTGACGGCCTGACAGCGGTGGCGGGCACTGGGGCCCTCACAGGCCCCAGGCATATCCGAACAGCGCCAGCACGTAGCAGGTGCCGAACAGCAGGGTGAGGGTCAAAGTCTCGCGGATGAAGGCCCAGTCAGACATGATGTTCCCTTTATGTTCCGTACGAGCGATAGGAACATAGAAGGAACATCGGGTCAAGCGACTCTCGCTCGCTTATTTTACGACGGCGATCGGCCTCGTTCGTCGGGACGCAGCGTCAGCACAGAGACGCCGGACGCCGTCACGGCCACGGTGTGCTCGAACTGTGCGGACAGCGACCCGTCCGTCGTCACGACGGTCCAGCCGTCTGCCTCGGTTCTCACATTCCGGCGGCCGCGATTGAGCATCGGCTCGATCGTGAAAACCATGCCCTCGCGGAGGGCGAGGCCGGTTCCCGGCTTTCCGAAATGCAGAATCTGCGGTTCCTCATGCATCTCGCGGCCGATGCCGTGACCGCAATATTCGCGGACCACGGAATAGCCGTTCCGCTTGGCATGCCGTTCGATCGCCCAGCCGATGTCGCCGAGCCGCGCGCCCGGGCGAACCTCCCGGATGCCCATCCACATGGCGTCGTAGGTCGCCTGGACCAGCTTCCTGGCCACGGGATGAACCTCACCGACGAGATAGGTTTTGCTGGAATCGGCGATATAGCCGTTCTTCTCCAGCGTGATGTCGAAATTGACGATGTCGCCGTCCCGAAGCACGTGCGATTGCGATGGAACGCCGTGGCAGACCACATCGTTCACCGAAGAGTTCAAGACAAAGCCATAGCCATACTGGCCTTTGCTTGCTGGTCGCGCCTGAAGATCATCGACGATAAACCGCTCGACCAGCGCGTCGACCTGAAGGGTCGACATGCCGACAAGCGCGGTTCGATCCAGCAGCCCGAACACGGACGCGAGGAGCCGGCCGGATTCGGCCAGCAGCGCCAGTTCCTCAGGCTTCTTCGTCATGCTGCGTTCACGGCCAGCAGCTGGGCCGAAACACCTGCAGCACTGAGTTCGCGCTTGATGATTTCGGTGAAGCTGAGCGTCGGATTGGTCTCGCACAGCATGCCGATCTTGATCCAGTAGGCGGCTTGCGCGTTGATGGACCGACAGGCCACTTTGCTCGACCGGCGCAGCAGATCGTGCAGATCGTCGTCGATGTTCACGATGCCCATCGGGGTCCTCGGCTATAATATGTATATGAACCGTATATAGATCGTATGCGGGAAAGCAAGGGCAGTGTGTGGAAGCCCGTAATGGATCCAGAGCCTAGGTGGACAGCCCCGCCTTGCGCCGTTTCGGGCGTGGTGCGGCATTCACCCGCCGGGCGGCGCACAGCGCATCGCGGGCCCAGGCGCACAACTCGTCCGCGTCATCCTGGATCTCGTCCGGTGCCCGGTGATAGCTGGTCAGGGCCGGCCGGTCGGCCATCGGGCGGAACGCCCCGAGGCCGCGCGTGGCATAGCCGGGGCGGGTGAGGTCGTCGACCTTCAGGTACAGCACATCGCGGGAGATCAGGGCGAAGGTCAATCCGTCCAGCGACAGGCCCCAGCCGCCGAACATCCGCCGCGCCATGATCGGGCCGATCGGCGCCAGGCGGTCGAGCAGGTCGGTGATGAACTCAGGCTGCGGGGGCATGATCGCTGATCCTATGCCGGCCGGGGCCGGCGGCCCGTTCGGCCAGCAGCGCCGCCGGGCCGGCCAGCGCCATGGTGGCGGCCATGGCCAGCGGCGTGCCGTCGGACAGCAGCGCCGCCCCTGCCGCCACCCCGGCCGACACCGCCAGTTGGACGAAGCCCAGCAGCGCCGAAGCCGCCCCGGCGATGCGGGGATGCCCGGCCAGGGTGCAGGCGATGCCCTGCGGCACCACCACGCCGATGCCGACGATATAGCAGGCGACCGGCAGGATGAACGCCAGCAGACTGCCATCCAGCAGGTACAGCGCCAGCAAAGCGAAACCGGACAGGCAGCACAGCACCACGCCGATCGTCAGCACTGTCGTCACCGACAGCCGCCGGCCGAGGGCGGCGCTGAGCTGCGACCCGATCACGAAGCCGACCGGCAGCACCGCGAAGACATAGCCGAAGCGGGCCGGTGGCACGCCCCAGTGACCGATGATGGCGTAGGAGGAGCCGGCGATGAAGGTGAACAGCCCGGCGAAGGCGCAAGCGACGCACAGCGTGTAGGCCATGAAGCGCCGGTCGCGCAGCAACGTGGCGTAGCTGTGCAGCAACTGGTGGCGCAGGGTGGCCGGGCCCGAACCCTGCGGCCGGCTTTCGCCCAGGCCGAAGGCGACCGCGGCGGCCAGCGCAAGGCCGGCGCCGGCCAGGACCAGGAAGATGCTGGGCCAGCCGAAATGGTTGAGCAGGGCGCCGCCGATGAACGGCGCCAGGGCCGGGGACAGGCCGATGATGGTGCCGAGATGCGCCATGGTCCGGGCGGAGCCGTCCACCGGATAGCTGTCGCGCACGATCGCCATGCCGACGACACCACCGACGCCGGCGCCGAGCGCCTGCAGCAGCCGCCAGGCGATCAGCATCTCGACCGAGGCGGCCAGCGCGGCACCGATGCAGCCCAGCGCGAACAGCAGGAAGCCGCCGATCAGCACCGGCCGGCGGCCCAGCCGGTCGCTCAGCGGGCCGATGAACAGCTGCCCGCCGGCGGCGCCGAGCAGATAGACGGTCATGGTCAGCTGCATGCGGCCGGGGGCGGCGCCGAGCTGCGCGCCGATCGTCGGCAGCGCCGGCAGATACATGTCGATCGCCAGCCCACCCAGGGCGGCGATGGCGGCCAGCAGCACCAGGAAGGAGCGGCTTCGTGGGCGGATCATCGGGGCAGATCCTCGGCGTGATCCTGCCGGCAGCCTATCGGCCCGGCGCCGTCTCGATCAACCTGTCAGGCCTGACAGGGGGCGACCCGCCGGCAGCGGGTCGCCCCCGGCCGGCTTACCAGTAGCCCTTGCCCTTCAAATCGCCGGCCACGGCGCCGGCGGCACCGCCGACCAAGGCGCCGATGCCGGCATTGCCGCCGGCGATCGCGCTGATCGCGGCGCCGCCGGCCGCGCCGATGCCGGCACCGGTCAGCGTGGTCTGCTCCTCGCGGGTCAGGTTGCTGCAGCCCCCGGCCAGCAGGGCGCCGCACAGTGCCACGGGCAGAAGAATCCGCTTCATCATCGCTCCCTCCTCACTTCTTCCGGGGTTGGACCTTGGCCACGTCGGTGACGAGAACCTCGATCACCGCACGTGAGGTCTGGTCGGGATGGGCGACGTAATAGGCGTCGATCGCCGAGGAGATGTCGGTCAGCGTCATCGGCTCCAGCTTGGTGACCAGCGCGTTGATCATGCCCGGCCGGGTGCGGCGGTCGTCCTTGCGCAGCTGGTATTCGATCGAGATGACATTGGCGGCGCCGACCAGGAATGCCTTCTTCTCGGCGTCCGAAGCCTTGGTCCAGTGCTCGCCGGTCACCAGCGGGACATCCGCCGCCCGCACCGGCGTCGTCGCGACGGCGGCGAGCAGCGCGACCCCCAGCAGCAGGGGTTTAATGGATATTGTTGCCATTACGACCTCCCGAACAGAAATGGTCCGCCATTCTTTCGACGTTCGGGGGCGATAATCAATAGAGATGGGGCGGCGACGGCCCGCCCGTCGGCGATGGCCGGTAACGCTGGCTTAGAGGCCGTCTGGAAACGGGTTGGCGTGAGTCGGCTGGTGGTGGCTTTGAGGACCCGGCGCGCAGCGGACATGGTCGTCCGTGAGCACCGGAAGCCGAGATGCCGCCATCAGAAGGCCGCGCCGGCCCGTTTACAGACGGTCTCTTACCAGTAGCCCTTGCTCTTCAGATTCCCGGCCACGCCGCCGACGGCACCGCCGACCAGGCCGCCGGCCAGCAGGCTGCCGCCGGTCAGGGCGGTCAGGGCGACGCCGCCGGCCGCACCGATCCCGGCGCCACTCAGCGTGCCCTGCGCCTCGCGGCTCATATGGGTGCAGCCCGAAGCGAGCAGGGCGGCGGCGAGGGCGATCGGCAAAAGGCGGCCGGGCAAAAGGTAGGCGGGCAGGCGGCGGGTCATGCGGGTCTCTTCGGCAATCGGGTATGATTCGGCTGTCCAGGCAACGTCGCTCCGTCTCGATTGTTCCCATCCGTGTCGTCGTGGCCGGCCTCGCGGCGAAGATCCGCGACCAGGGACTGGACCCGGTCGACGAACCACAGGATCGCGGGGTCGGCGCGCAGCCGGGCCGGCCAGAACAGGGCGACCTCGAAGGACGGGGCATCGAAGGGGAGGGGCTGCGTCGCCAGGCCGAAGCGGGCGGCGTGCATCCGGGCCATCAGCCGGGGCACCGTGCCGATCGCCGCGATTTCCTTCAGCACGAAGGGCAGGGTGGTGAAGCGCACCAGGGTGGCGATGACGCGGCGGCGGGCGCCGATCCGTGCCAGGGCGTCGTCGATCAGGCCCCAGCTGTCGCCGCGCGGCGAGAACAGCAGGTGCGGCAGGGCCAGGTAGCGGTCGAGCGGTATCTCCGCCGCCCCGATCCGGGCGGGATCGAACAGGATCTCGAAGCCGTCGCTGTACAGCAGCCGGCTGGGCACGGCATCGCCGAGGTCACGCAGCGAAGAGGACAGGACGACATCGGCGTCGCCCGAGGCCAGCGTGTCGGCGACGGCGGTGAAATCGGTGCTGCGCAGCACCAGCGTCACTCCCGGCGCCTCGGCCTGCAGCAGCTGCAGCAGGCGCGGCACCAGCAGGAACTCGAAATCGTCGGGCGAGGCGAAGCGGATGGTGCGGCGGATCCCGGCGGGGTCGAAGGCCGGTGGCTGGAACACCGCTTCATGCACACCCTGCAGCAGCGGCGCGACGCGCTCATACAGCGCCACCGCCCGCGGCGTCGGCTCCATCCCCCTGGGACCGCGGACGAACATCGCATCGCCGGTCAGATCGCGCAGCCGGCGCAGCGCCATGCTGATCGCCGGCGGGCTGACGAACAGCCGCGCCGCCGCCCGGCGCACGCTGCGCTCGCGCATCAGCGCGGTCAGCACCAGCAGCAGATTCAGGTCCAGCCGGCGAAGATCAGTTTCGCTGAATTCGAAGTTCATCCTATTCACTGTTCCTGAACTTCACCGTGGCGGCAACAGTGGTCGGCGAGATCCAGACACAGTTTCCGAGGACGACATGCGTGCCATCATCGTGCCCCGCCACGGCGGCCCCGACGTGCTGACGCCGGCCGAACGCGACCGGCCGGTGCCCGGGCCGGGCCAGATCCTGGTCGAAACCCGGGCGATCGGGGTGAACCCGGTCGAGGCCAAGACTCGTGCGGGCATGCTGCCGGACTGGGCGCCGCCCTTGCCCTATATCCCGGGCCATGAGGCGGCCGGCCTGGTGCGGGCGGTCGGCCCCGGCGTCGACGGCTTCGCGCCGGGCGACCGGGTGTTCGGCAATTTCGCCGCCAGCGGCACCTATGCCGAGCTGGCCCTGTTCACCGCGGACTGGTTGCGGCCCCTGCCGGACCGGGTCAGCTTCGCCCAAGGCGCCTGCATCGGCATCCCCTATGTCACGGCCTATCGCGCTTTGGTCCAGCTGGCCAAGGCGAGGCCGGGCGAAACCGTGCTGGTCCATGGCGCCAGCGGCGGCGTCGGCACCGCGGCGGTGCAGATCGCCCGCGCGGCAGGGCTGCAGGTGGTCGGCACCGCCGGCACCGCGGCGGGGCGCGACCTGGTGCTGCGGGAAGGGGCGCATCACGCCGTCGACCACGGTGCCGAGGACAGCGTCGACCAGATCCGGGCGGCGACCGGTGGCCGGGGCCCGGACATCATCCTGGAGATGATGTCGCAGCGGAACCTGAACCGTGACCTGGCGCTGGTGGCCTATGGCGGCCGGATCTCGCTGGTGGCGAACACCGGCCGGATCGACCTCGACCTGGCGCTGACCAGCCGGACGGTGGCGCTGTACGGCGTCAGCCTGGTCGATGCGCCGGTGGGCGAGATCGCGCAGGCCCTGGCGGCGATCGGCGCGGGGCTGGAGGCGGGAACGCTGCGGCCGGTGGTCGCCCGCGAATTCCCGCTGGCCGAGGCGGCCGCGGCTCATCGGGCGCTGGAGGCAGGCGGCGCGCTGGGCAACCTGGTGCTGGTGCCCTGATCCAATGGAGGTTCGGGTGCGGTGGGGACCCCGCCGCACCCGAACCCGGTCCTAGAGCACGAAGTCCCCTGCGGCGAGGGTGTGGCTGCCCAGCAGAACGATGGTCAGGTCGGCATGGCCGTCGCCGTCGATATCGGCATGGACCGCCGTGTTCAGGCCGTCGGTGACGAAGCGCAGCTCGCCGGCATGGCCGGTGAAGGCATCGCTGCCGATGAAGGTGAAGGCGGTGTCGCCATTGCCGGCATTGCCGTCGGCGTCGATGGCGCCGAGGTCGATCCGGTCGCCCTGCGATTGGTGGAAATCGACGATCAGGTCGCGCGTTTCGACGGATGTGCCGGTGTCGGCGGCACTGCTGTAGACGAAGCTGTCGGCGCCGGCGCCGCCGATCAGCGTGTCGGCGCCCGCGCCGCCCTCGATCCGGTCGTCGCCCAGGCCGCCGACCAGCCGGTCGCCGCTGCCGCCGCCCGCCAGGGTGTCGTCGCCGCCCAGGCCGCGCAGGATGTTGCCGCTGTCGTCGCCGGTCAGGGTGTCGCCGAACTGGCTGCCGTGGATCGCCTCGATGCTGTCGGTGAAGACGTCGCCCTCGGCGTTGCCGCCATGGTTCTCATGCGTGGCCAGGTTGACCGACACCGCCGCGCCGCTTTCGGAAGAGGTGACGGTGTCGATGCCGGCGCCACCGGTCAGCGTGTCGGCCCCGGCGCCCCCGCGCAGCAGGTCGTTGCCGTCACCGCCGTCCAGCCGGTCGCTGCCGTCGCCGCCCGAAAGATGGTCGTTGCCGGCGCCGCCGGCGATGGTGTCGTCGCCGGCCAGGCCATGCAGGGTGTTGCCGCCGGCATCGCCGGTCAGCACATCGGCGAAGCGGCTGCCATGAATGCTCTCGATGTCGTTGCTGATGACGTCGCCTTCGGCGGTGCCGCCATGCGCCTGGTGGGTCAGCAGGTTGATGCGCACGCCTTCGGTGCTGTCGCTGTAGGTCACCGTGTCGAAGCCGGCACCGCCGCTCAACACATCGGCGCCGGCGCCGCCGTGCAGCAGGTCGTTGCCCGCGCCGCCGTCCAGCGTGTCCGTGCCGTCGCCGCCGGAGATCTTGTCATTGCCGCTGCCGCCGGTGATGACGTCGGCATCGGCGCCGCCTCGGATCCAGTCATTGCCGGTGCCGCCGTCGACGACGTCGAAGCCGTCACCGCCATCGATGATGTCGTCACCGTCGCCGCCGGTGACGACATCGAAGCCGTCACCGCCGTCGATGACATCGTTGCCGGCACCGCCGCTGACGATGTCGCTGCCGCCGCGCGCGTCGATATGGTCGTCGCCCGGCGTGCCGATGAGGATGTCGGAGCCGTCGGTGCCATGGATCGTGGTCATGTGCATTCCCCCGTTGCGAAGTTGGATCACGCCCTGGTGGAGGCCATGCGCCCATCGCCGTCCGGCGGCTCCAGGGGCCGCGCCCGGGCCGTCTGTCGGGACAATGGGGGCCGCGGCGACCGTCCGAAGGATCAGCGGCCGCGGTTGTGCATTGGATCGAAGAGTTCAGGTCTGATGAAACTGCACCGCGGCGCCGCGGCGGGAATCAATAAAATGATCTTTTCCCTCCAAACAGAGCGAAGCCTGTATATCGCGGTTTTGAAGGAGTCAGAAATGGAATCTTAAGATTTTAAATCTGTCGATATCGAGTTGCACAAAGGAATATGGTTCGGATTTTAAGTGTTTCCCTTTGCGTTATTTGCGGCGATCTCGCGCCGTGTTTTGAGAAAATCTTCGGCGAATTGTCGGCGTACCCGGCTGGCCGGGCACGCCTGCGGATCCGGCGGGGTCAGGCCCATCCCAGCCTGGCGGCGAATGTGCCGTCGCTTTCGATGCGGGTGAGGACGAAATCATCCACCAGCTTCGGACGATCAGGGTCGATTTCGAGGTCAATCGCCAGGATGAACTGGTCGTGGCCGGCCAGCGCGTCATTCATGACGCTGCGGGCGACGGAGAGGGTGAAGATCTCGGCATCGCCCTGGGTGCTGTCCCGGTCGCTCAGGCGGCCGATCTCGATATCATTGATCGAAACCTTGTGGCCGCGGCGGCCGTCCCAGGTTTCGACGTCTTTGGTGTGGAAAACCAGCCCGCTCGCGGCGGCCTCACCGTCGATCCAGGTCTTCTGGAACGGCAGCCGCAGCGTGTGGCCGACATACTGCGCATCCAGGAACAGGCCGGGATTGCTGCCGAGATGGTATCGCGTGCTCGCCCACAAAATCTTCATGACCGAATTCCTCGCATGTGCCGGCCAGGCTTGGCCGTCCAGTGGGAATGGTCGATCGGATCGCATCGCGCGGGATATGCCATGTTGCCATGGCCTTATGCGGTCACACGGCCGGCGCGGGGCCTTCAGGCTGCCGGGGTCAGGTGCCCGCCGCGACTGAGGAAGGCGGCCAGGCGTTCGCTGTCGGGCCGGGTGAAGATCTTCTCCGGCGGGCCCTGCTCGGCAATGCGGCCCTCGTTCATGAAGATGATCCGGTCCGCCACCTCGCGGGCGAAGCGCATCTCATGCGTGACCAGCAGCATGGTCATGCCGTCATCGGCCAGGCCCTTGATGACGGCCAGCACCTCGTTGACCAGTTCCGGGTCCAGGGCCGAGGTCGGCTCGTCGAACAGCATCAGCTTCGGGTTCATGGCGATGGCGCGGGCGATGGCGACGCGCTGCTGCTGGCCGCCGGACAGCTGGCTCGGGTAATGGTCGCGCCGCTCCGCCAGCCCGACCCGGCCCAGCCATTGCTCGGCCAGGGCGCGGGCCGCGTCGCGCTTCATGCCCTTCACCTTGACCAGGCCGAGCATGACGTTGCCGGCGGCGGTCAGATGCGGGAACAGGTTGAAGCTCTGGAACGCCATGCCGGTCATGGCGCGCTGCGCCGCGATCGCCTTTTCCCTCAGCCGGATGCGGCGGCCGCCCTCGCTGCGATAGCCGATGGCCTGGCCGTCGATGTGGATGCTGCCCGCCTCGAACTCCTCCAGCAGGTTGACGCAGCGCAGCAGCGTGGTCTTGCCGGAACCGCTCGACCCGATCAGCGCCACCACCTCGCCGGCCGAAACCTTGAGGTCGATGCCCTTCAGCACCTCGTTCTGGCCGAACCGCTTGTGGACGCCCTCGATCTCCAGGATGTGACTCACAATCGGGTCCTCACTTCAGGGCGTAGCGGCGGCCGAGCGACTTGCCGAAGCGCTCGATCGCGTAGTTGATGACGAAATAGATCGCCGCGGCCAGCAGGTAGAACTGCATGCTCATGTAGTTGCGGCTGATGATCTCCTTGGTCGCCAGCAGCAGCTCGGTCACCCCGATGATCGACAGCAGGGTGGAGGTCTTCACCATCTCGGTCGCGGTGTTGACCCAGGTCGGCAGGATCTGGCGCAGCGCCTGGGGGATCAGGACATAGACGATGGTCTGGCGGAAGGTCAGGCCGATCGACTTCGCCGCCTCGGTCTGGCCCTTGGGGATGGCCTGCAGCGCGCCGCGCACGATCTCGCCGACATGCGAGCCGCAGAACAAGGTCAGGGCGAAGATGCCAGCCTGCACCGCGGTCAGCTGGATGCCGATCACCGACAGGATGTAGAAGGCGGCCAGGATCAGCACCAGCACCGGGGTGCCGCGGATGAAGTCGACATACAGCCGCGCCGGCCAGCGGACCGGCTTCGGGCCGTAGGTCAGGGCCAGGCCGATCAGCGTGCCGAACAGGGTGCCGGCGACGATCGACAGGGCGGAGATCTGCACCGTCAGCCACAGCCCGTCCAGCAGCGCCCAGCGTGCGACCCAGACCTGTTCGAGGAAGGCGTCCATGACAGTCTCCTCAGCCCACCCGCACCCTGGCCTCGAGCTGGCGCAGGAGGAAGGCGATGAGATAGCAGGTGGCGACATAGAGCAGGCTGGTGATCATCCAGGTCTCGATCACGCGGAAGCTCTCGGTGTTGATCTTGCGGGCGTAGAAGGTCAGCTCCGGCACCGCGATCGCGGCGGCCAGCGAGGTGTCCTTGAACAGCGAGATGAAGTTGTTGCCCAAAGCGGGCAGGGCGTTGCGCAGCATCAGCGGGAAGGTGATCGACCGCCGGATCTGCATCGGCGTCAACCCAATGGCCATGCCGGCCTCGCTCAGGCCCTTCGGCACCGCCAGCAGTCCGGCGCGGAACACCTCGACCAGATAGGCGCCGGCATAGATCGACAGCGAGATGATGAAGCTGGTGTCCTTGCTGAACCGGCTGCCGGCCTTGGGCAGGGCGAAGAACAGGAACAGCAGGATGATCAGCAGTGGCAGGTTGCGGAACAGGGTGACGTAGCCGGACGCCACCCCGCGCGCGATCCGGCTGCGCGACGTCGCCGCGAAGGCGCCGACCAGGCCGATGCCGCAGCCGATCAGGATCGACAGGAAGGCCAGGCCGAGGCCGAGCGCCAGCCCGCTCAGCAGCAGGTCCCAATTGTCCCAGACGACGCCGAAATTGAACTGGTAGTTCACGCGATTCTCCGTCCGCGCCGACCCCTGATCGCAAGACCGCAGAGCCCGTTCGAGAATGCGCTGGCGTGAGCCGAATGGTGGGGGTTTTGAGAACCGGCGCGCAGCGGACATGGTCGTCCGTGAGCACCGGAAG
This sequence comes from Inquilinus sp., assembly GCF_057815775.1. Taxonomy (NCBI): domain Bacteria; kingdom Pseudomonadati; phylum Pseudomonadota; class Alphaproteobacteria; order Rhodospirillales; family Rhodospirillaceae; genus Inquilinus; species Inquilinus sp. The sequence continues at coordinate 6,496 of NZ_JBYRFX010000266.1, read as the reverse complement.
CGCAAAAACCTCCATCAGGCGGCCACGCCAGTAGCATTATCGAATGGGCTCTCAGCGCATTTCCATCGGGAAGCCGATGGCGGGGGCCGGCGGGCGCTGGCCGAACCAATGCTGGAACGAGGCCGAATAGGTGTCGAACTCCACGCCCGTCATCGCCTCGCGCAGCGCGGTGTTGACGAAGTTCAGCCAATCCTGGTCGCCCTTCTTGACGGCGCAGGCATAGCTTTGCGGGTTCCAGCCATAGCCGGCGTCGAGGTAGCGGTCCGGGTTCTGCTGCATGAACCAGCGCAGCGACGACGCGTCGGTTGCCACCGCATCGGCGCGGCCGGAATTCAGCGCCTCGTAGATCAGGTCGGTGCTCTCATACTGGTCGACCGCGGCCTGGGGCAGGGCGGCATGCACCATGTCCTCGGCGTAGACGTTCTGCAGCACCGAGATGGTGGCGCCGCTGCCGGCCGCCTTCAGGTCGTCATAGCTCTTGTACTTGCCGTCCTTGAGCAGCAGCAGGCCGACGCCCTCGCGGTAGTAGGGCACGGTGAAGTTCACCTGCTGCGCCCGGCTGGCGGTCACGGTGATGAACTGGCAGGTGATGTCGACCTTGTCGGTGGTCAGGTTCGGGATGCGGGCATCCGAGGACTGGACCACGAATTCGACCTTGCTCGGGTCGTTGAACAGGCCCTTGGCGATGATATGGGCCATGTCGATGTCGAAGCCGGCCAGTTCGCCCTGCTCGGTCTTGAAATGCCAGGGTGGGTTGGTGCTGCCGGTGCCGACGATCAGCTTGCCGCGGCTGAGCACCTCCTGAAGCTTGTCCTGGGCCAGGGCGGCGCCGGCGCTGCCCAGCAGCAGGGCGGCGGCACAGGCCGATAGCAGGGTCCGGGTGACGATGCGCATCTGAGCCTCCAAGTTTCTATCTGTCCGGTATTTCGGACAACTATCTTGTATGTCGGACACATCAGACGATAATCTCGCAGTCGCGCGAATGCAAGAAAGGTGGCATTCGTGACGAAGTGCCGGGAATCAAAAGGGGCGAGGGCGGATGGCGGATGCGGTCGAGCGGGGGCGGGAGCGGGGCATCGACCGGGTGGTGGCGATCCTGGAGCATCTGCAGGAACGCCGCGCGCCGGTGCGGATGGGCGAGCTCGCCAAGGCGATCGGGGCGCCGCGCTCGACCCTGTACGAGATCGTCGGCCGGCTGACCGCGGCGCGGATCCTGGAGCCGGTGGGCGATGGCGGCGCGGTGTTCTTCGGCCGCGCCATGCACTATTACGCCCAGACCTATGTCGCCGGCGTCGACCTGCTCAGCCGGGCCCGGCGCGAGGTGCTGGGGCTGGCGACTGAGACCGGCGAGACGGCGCAATGCTGCATGCTGGACGGCGACAAATACGTGGTGATGCTGAACGAGCCCGGGCGGCGCACCTTCCGCATCACGTCGGAGGTCGGGATCCGGCTGCCGATCCCCTGGACTGCCTCGGGTCGGCTGCTGGTGGCGCATATGACCGGGGCGGAGATCGCCGGCTTCATCCCGGACGAGGACTTCACGCTGCCATCGGGTGACCGGATCGGGCCGGCGGATTTCATCGCCGAGACCGAGGCGGCGCGGGCGCGCGGCTATGCCATGACCAAGGAGCTGGTGGACCGCTTCACCTGCTGCCTAGCGGCGCCGGTGGTCGACCATGACGCCCGGGTGGTGGCGACCCTGTGCCTGGTCACCCCCTTGGACACGCCGGAGGAGCGGCGGCAGGCGCTGCTCGACACCCTGATCGCCGCCGCCCGCCGCCTGTCCCTGGCCCCGCCGGGGGCGGTGGGGCTGTAGGGGCGGACCAGCTTGCCCGGGCATTGCGGCCGGCGCAGACTTTCGCAAGGCCGCGATGATCCGGCCGGGGTCGGTCCGCCAGGGAGGTGACGGGATGTCTCGATTGACGGGTCCGCCGCAGGACGGGCGTCACCCCGACCTGATCTATCGGGTGCACAGCCTGCTGCCGGGCAATGGCATCTCGGTCCCCGGGATCTTCCTGGTGTCGGCCGGCCTCGTGCTGGCGGGCAGTATCGCCGCGGCAATCTATGCGCTGCTCCTGCTGGCAGCCCTGCTGCTGGCCGTCGCCGCCATCCTGCTGTGGAAGGGGCTACGCTGGCGTGCCGCACGGCGCCGCTATGCCCGGCAGACTGGCACGCCGGACCTCGGCTATTTCCAGGCTTGGGACGGAAGGCGCGGCGAGGCAGAGGTGCGCGAGGAGGCCGAGGCGATCGTCCGGGGCCACCGGTCGCGCGATTGAGCGAAAGCCCGGATTTCAAGTGTCAGAAATCGGTGAATAATCGTATGTCTCCGGACGCATCGAACGGCGGCGGCTGTGTCTAGGATCTTGCCAGTCGGCGCCCGGCATTTTGTGAAATTCATTATCTACATACAGGAATTATTATGACGCAGTGGTTTTACGTTCTTACCGGTGGCTCGATCGGCAGCCATCAGCTCCTGTCGGTCGACGTTCCGACGGATCTCGGAGCGAAGGATTCCGGGCTGAACGGCGCCACCATCTACATGATGGAAGCCGATTCTGAGTACGTTCAGTATTCGCTGCCCGTCCCGGGCCAGATGTGGCAGTTGACGGTCGACGGATACATCGTCAGCGCCCTCAATCCCAATTACGTCCTTGGACTCAGCGGCACCAACGCGGTCCTGGTGTCTCGCTCGTCCGGCGATGCCAGCCAGCAATGGGAGTTCCGGTGGGCCAAGGACAGCCAGAACGTGATGCTGGGCACCTTGTACAACACGGGAAACCAGCAATACCTGACCGGGGGCAACCCCTGGAGCTGGCAGCCCATCTTCACGCAGGGCATGCCCGATGGCGGGCCGACAGGCATGATGCAGTGGTACATCCAGCCGACCTCGCCGCCGACGGGGCAATTGCTGTCCATCCAGAGCGTCGGTGCCGGCAGTTCGCCGCCGATGGTCGTCAATATCGACGGGGGTTCGCTGGCGCCCGGGGCGGACACGATCCTCTACGAGGCCCAGCCCAATGCGGCGAACGCGATCTGGAAATACACGCCCGATGGCTTCCTGCTCAGCACGCTCAATCCTGGCCTCGCCCTCAGCCTGAACGTCAATGGCGGCACTGGCGCAGATGGGGTGGCGACCTATCCGAAGCAGCCGATCGACACCAGCTTCCAGCAATGGTCGTTCTACCTGGTGGACCCGAAGGCCGGGACCTACCTGATCGTCAATCAGCAGAACATGCAGGCGCTCGGCCTCACCGGCACCAGCAATGGCAATGCGCTGCGGACGGCGCCGCCCGACACGACCAACAGCTGGCAGCTCTGGACGGTCAGCCCGACCTATCCGCTCGGTGTGGTGCTGGCGCAGCCGACGATGGGCTACCCGGCCTTTACCGGCGATGAGGCCACGGCCTATTCCTACCTCAACGGCAAGCTGGGGCTCACCGAACTCGGCACCGATCTGCGGTCGCAATACGCCAACCTCGCCGCGCCGCTGTCCGGTTACCAGTCCCGCATCAACACGATCGCGACCGCCGTCGTGCTGCAGCACTCGTCGAAGGACAAGAGCCCGCCGTCGGGCCTGCCCGGCATCGACGCCATGGTGACGATGGTGGATCAGTTGAGCGAGGAGCTGATGGCGGCCCAGGCCGTGCAGCAGCTGTTCCAGCAATTGACCATGTTCCACACAGAACTGGCCACGGTGGCGACGAATGCCACGGCGGAGGTCATCGCGGATGCCGAGATCGATACCCAGTCCCCGCAGCAGGTCCAGGTCAGCTCGGCTTCGATCTTCGAGGGGCTGATCTATTCGGCGCTGTCCGCCGGGTCGATGCTGACCGAGTTCGGTGGTGCCGCGAAAGTGATCGGCCTGACGCTGCCGGTCATCGCCAACCTCTATCAGACCGGCGTGAGCACGGCGTCCTCCTACAAGCAGTCGCAGGCGCAGAACGCCAAGAAGGAACAGGATGAGGAGATCCTCTACGACTTCCTGGGCGAGGTGTCCCAGGTGCAGCAATTCCTGGTCGACAGTTTCAATGCCATCGGCAACGCCCTGGCGATGGCCGAATCCATCATTCTCGGCGACAGCTTCAAGACCCGTACCGTCGCCGCGATGACGGCGATCCCCAGCGGCGGCAACTCGCTGTTCTGGCCGCCAGAGCAGGGGCCGCTGCTGATCACCCGCCTGCTGCCGGGCTACGAGATCGGGGTGCTGCAGGCGCTGCTGCCGACGCGGTACCAGCTCTACACCGGAACCTGGATCAATGCCCCGAGCCTGGCGTCTTACGACAATATCCCGCCGCAGAATGCTCCGAGCTACTGCGTCTGGAGTGAGACGATCAACCAGGGCCTGAACGGGTACACAACCCACTGGCTCGCCGGGATCGACGCGAAGAACGGCATGAGCGGATATCCCGGCCAGGCGACGATGAACCTGTTGTGGAGCAACAATGTCCGGCCGTTCAATTTCTACCGGCAGCAGGCCGGCTGGGGTGGCTTCTCCTCCCAGGAGATGTGGCTTGGCGACAACCAGACCATTCTGATGTTCCGGAACTACACGAGCTCGGCCCTGACAATCGGCCTGCAAGGCGGGGATTATTATACGTTCGGCTTGAACGGCCCCACGGTCACGTCGTTGAGCCTGCCTCCTTATGGCTATCAGAGCGTGGTGATCTTCAGCGACAAGGGCTCAAAGCCCTCGGCCGAGGTGACGGTGACCACGTCCGACGGGACCACGGTCTGGTATACGAAGTCGGCCGGGTACGACACCTGCACGCCCGTCACCTGCTCCAACGGCTTCGCCACCTATCCCTACAATTCGTCGAATGCCCCCGTCCTGCTCAACTCCAGCAGCGCGACCGGCTCCGGCGGATGCGAGATCGGTATCGCCTTGGCGCAGAGCTGAGGCGCCGGCCCGCCGGCCGGGTCTCGGCCGGCCGGCGGGCTTGCGCTGACGCAGATTTCGGGGAATAGGGGACGGGATCGATCCGCGCCGCAGGGGGAGGGCCCGACCGATGTCCCAGACCGATGACGGGGTCATCGACGCGTTCCTGGTGCGCCGGCTGATTGCCACCCAGTTCCCGCGCTGGGCCGGCCTGCCGGTGCGGCCGGTCGCGCGCGGCGGCTGGGACAACCGGACCTTCCATCTCGGCGACGACATGCTGGTGCGGCTGCCCAGCGCGGCGGGCTATGCCGAGCAGGTGGCCAAGGAGCAGCACTGGCTGCCGCGCCTGGCGCCGCTGCTGCCGCTGCCGATCCCGGCGCCCTTGGGGAAGGGCCAGCCGGGCGAGGGCTATCCCTGGGCGTGGTCGATTTATCGCTGGCTCGACGGCGAACCCGCCTCGGCCGGCGGCATCGTCGATCTCCGCCGCTTCGCGACCGATGTGGCCGCATTCCTGGTCGCGCTGCAGCGGGCCGACGCAACAGGCGGGCCGCCGGCCGGGCCGCACAATTTCCACCGCGGCGGGCCGCCCGGCTTCTATGACACCGAGACCCGGCAGGCGATCGCCGCCCTGGACGGCCGGATCGACGCTGCCGCGGCGACCGAGGTGTGGCAGGCGGCGCTGGCCGCCGCCTGGCAGGGCCCGGCGGTCTGGTTCCATGGCGACATCGCCGTCGGCAACCTGCTGCTGCAGCAGGGCCGGCTGAGCGCGGTGATCGATTTCGGCACCTCCGGCGTCGGCGACCCCGCCTGCGACCTGGCAATCGCCTGGACGCTGTTCGAGGGCGACAGTCGCGCGGCGTTCCGCGCCGCCCTGCCGCTCGACCCCGGCACCTGGGCCCGCGGCCGCGGCTGGGCGCTGTGGAAGGCGCTGATCGTCCATGCCGGGCTGCCGGGCACCAACAGCCGCGAGGCCGAGGCGTCGCGGCGGGTGATCGCCGAGGTGCTGGCCGACCACCGCCGCTTAGCCTGACGGGCTATCGCCCTGTGCCCGTTACTCCCAGGGCGTGCCCGACACCTGCCGGGTGGCGACGTTCAGGCGGTTCCAGACATTGATCAGGCTGATCGACAGCACCAGGGCGCCGAGCGCCACCTCGTCGTAATGGCGGGCGGCCTCGTCCCAGATCGCGTCGGGCACCGGGTCCGGCTGGTCGCTGATCCGGGTCAGCGCCTCGGTCAGCGCCAGCGCAGCGCGCTCGGCGTCGCTGAAATAGGGCGCGTCGCGCCAGGCCGCCACGGTGAACAGCCGCTCATCGGTCTCGCCGTCCTTGCGGGCGATGCGCGGATGCATGTCGACGCAGACGCTGCAGCCGTTGATCTGGCTGGCACGCAGATGGACCAGATGGTGCGTCCGCGACGGCACCCCGCTGTGTTCGGTGGCCGCGCCGAGGGCCTGCAGGGCCTGGATCGCGCCGGGAACGATGAGGGCCGGATTCTTCATTCGGGCTTGCATGATCGGTGTCCTTGGAACGAGTCAGAGAGATGGGACGACACCATCCCGGCCGATTGCCGTGTCACACCGGCCGGGTTTCGTTCGTCATCGCCATGACGGATGACGCAGCG